>DATMYB010000162.1:0-19101 GCA_035561215.1 Syntrophomonas sp.
GGCAACGATACCCCTGGTCCGGGTCAATGTATACCATCTCAGTGCCGCAACGCTCACACAGGTATAATTTGCGCCCCCGCGACCGGAATATCCACCCCTGATATGACAATACCGACACATCGACACGCGGTGCTCGGCCAAATAACTGCGTGTACCATAACCGTATACCCTTATCGCTCAGCCGCACAACGCGGGTCCTGTAGTTGATGCGGTACTCGTCTATCCCGGCAGCCTCCATGGCGCCAACAAGATCAAAATCACTCATACTCTACCCCTCCTCTCAATACGGGCAATCATCATACTTCGATGGCACAAACTCCGGCAGGTAGCCCTTCCGCCGCAACTTATCCTCATGCTCCCGGACAAACTGCCGGACGTCCATGTGGTACTCCGCCGTGACCATGTTGATCAGCGTCGCACAGGTCTGCATCGTGTCCAGCGCCTCTCTGACAGTGTTGACCGGATCGGCCAAGGCCACCGCCTCAGCGACTTCGCCGGCCTCCTCTAATATCTTTTTTATCTGTGATGGGACAGTCCAATTGGGCTGTACTGTGATATCCGGTAGGATTATTATCATGGTTTAAACCTCCTTACCCATCAGCGTAGCTAACTTTATAAAATCCTCTTTGAAGGGCGCTAAGGTTTCATAATGAACACACGGAAGACAAGCTCACGGGTTACCTTGTATAAAAAACAGTAAACCGCCATTGTATTCCCAGTGCCCCTCCTCCTTTTCCAGCATCTCCACATATTTTGTTTGTGCTAAAAGATAGGCCTCGTCAGCTAAAAACACCGAAAGCTCTGTATATTTGCCCATATTACTTAGCCAAACACCTTTAATCTGAATGTTGGTAAGGCTAATATTATTTGCCATTACATGCCGGGATATAATGCTTTGCATGTCTTGCTCAAGCCAGTCTTTGGTAAATACAACATCCCCGTCTAAGCGATACACAGCATAGTCATGCCCGATCCACAGGCTGCTATTTTCATCGCGGTAATACCTTCGTTTTGGTGGTAATCCTTTTTTAACGTCGCTATCGATCAGCTTAATAACTTTATTGGTATTCATGCTGCGTCCCTCACTTTCTTAATTCTGGCCTTGACCGCTTGCATCAAAGCCTCCTGCCCCTGCTCTTTTCGGCTCAACGCCGTCACAGCATCATCATCCATAGTCCCTTCGGCCACCAACCGCATTACAACAATTCGCCTCGTCTGGCCCTGCCGGTACACTCTGGCGTTAGCCTGCATGTACTCTTCCAGGCTCCAGGTCTGGTCATACCATACGACCGTTTGACAGGACGACTCCTGCATATTCAGCCCATGACCGGCAGACTTCGGATGCAGCAACAACAGTGGTATCTCATCGTTATTCCAGGCCTGGATATCCTCGTTTCCATCTGCGCCCTTGCGCAAAATCTGAGCTTGCGGAAACCGTTTTTGGATACGCTCCAGGCTGTGCCTGAAATTGTAAAACACCATAACCGGCTTTCCGTTGGCAGCCTCGATAATATCCTCCAGGGCGTCCAGTTTGGCGTCATGAATGTGCTTAACACCGTGTTCCTCATCGTAGACCGCCCCGGACGCCATCTGCAGCAGCTTGTTTGACAGCACCGCCGCAGTAGAGGCCACCACGTCAGCGTCCTGGAAGGGCAGCAGTAATTCCCTTTCCAGTTTCCGGTACAGTGCCCGGGCCTTATCATTCAGCTTCACTGGCATAGTCGTTTCAATGCGTTCCGGCAGCTGCAACCAGTCCTCGGATTTCATACTCACCACGATATCGCCTATGACCTCATAGATCCGTTCCTCAGCCTCTTTCTTCTCGTGCCACTTGTAAACTATATGCCCATCACGTTCACCCGGGACGAAATACCGGTCGCGGTATCCGGTGATGGTTTTTCCCAAGCGCTCCCCCTGGTCCAGCAAATACATCTGCGGCCAAAGGTCGATCAAGCTGTTGGGCGCCGGCGTGCCGGTCAAACCGATCACCCGTTTCATCATGGGTCGTACCCGGCGCAGGGCTCTAAAACGCTTGGATTGGTGATTCTTAAAGCTGGATAGCTCGTCTATTACAACCGTGTCGAAGGGCCACTGACTGCCGTATTCGCTCACCAGCCATTCCACGTTTTCACGGTTTATTACATAGATGTCAGCATCAGCTTTAAGCGCTTTTCTCCGCGTATCCGCGCTTCCCAGGACCTTGCTGATCCGCAGGTGCTGCAGGTGATCCCACTTTTCCGTTTCCCGTGTCCAGGTATCTTCTGCCACCCGTAACGGTGCGATTACCAGTACCTTGCCGGCATCAAAATAATCATTTAGCAGCTGGTCGATAGCTGTAAGCGTGGAAACCGTTTTACCAAGGCCCATCTCTAGAAATAGCCCTATATAATTCGTGTCAAGGATACGCTGTGTAGCGTAATCCTGGTATTGATGCGGGTTATACTCCATTTTGGCTTACCTCCCTGATTTGGCTTACCTCCCTGATAAAATCGTCAACACCCGCCAGCGTATCAATCACGTAAACTTGCTGTCCTCGTTTCGCTAGTTGCTGGTGCCGGTATTCTTGCAAGGGCTCCGGCTTTTCTCCGGGCTTTTTCAGCTCGATGAAGATCACTTTGCCATCGGGCAATATTACAATCCGGTCGGGCACTCCCCGGTTCCCAGGAGAAACGAATTTCCAAGCCAAGCCTTTGATCTTTTTCACTTCACTCACCAAACGTCTTTCAATATCCAGCTCAAGCATTTCAAATTTCCTCCGACTATTTTTTTTTTTTTTGGTTGCCATAAATCCTCACACACGCGCATACTGCGCAAATCACGTTTAGCATACGGGCTATATATATACCTACCTATTACTGTCCTATGCTAATTAACATTTAGCTTATATAGAGGTATTTACAGCAACTATAGCAACTAGCACCCTTAAGTTTCGTCGCGTCCGTAGTTTCCAAAGTTGCTGAACTTTCTTTTTTACGGCAACCTCTCAGCAACTCCAGCAACTCTTTCCGTTGCCACGGTTGCCATCGGGTTGCTGTAAAAAATCCACTACGGAAACCTAGTTTTACTCTTTTTCAAAAACCAATTGCACACCATATCCTGCTATTCTTGCCTTGCCTCTGCGTTCTCCCCACCCAGGTATGCGACGCAAAATGTCACAAATCTCCTTCGCCTCCCAGGGACGCATAGATCCTTTTTTATTGCCCAGGCACTCTGTCCATACCTGGGCAGCACACACACGGACCCGCTGGACCTCCGTCTGCTCTTCTCCCCACTCGTCCTGCACGGGTGTATCAAGCCATTCCTGGATAATACCCTCACGGGGGTCGGCTTCCATGTGCCCGGTTTGCTGGCTATCCGCTTCCTTGGCTGCCTGCTCGTCCAGTTCCAGGCCGTCCCCCGTCCTGTACCAGGATAAAACCTCTGCCCAAATTTGCCCCACCAGCTCGTCGGTTAATTGTCGCCAATGGCTGTACTTGGCCTTTTCCGGATGAACCTCTACCGGCCAGAATCGACGGTTTCCGGTAGCGTCTCGCAGGAATTCCCGCGTATTGGTCGTTCCGAAAAATACGCACTTCCGGGGAAAGTCAGACACGGCCCGGTCATAAGCCACGCGGTAGCGGTCTTCTGTTTTTGACAAAAAGGCTTTAACCTCTTCGATTTCCGCTCGTTTCATGGCCGACAGCTCACTGATTTCAAATATCCAGCCTGACTGCAGGTGTTCCCCCGCTTCCTTGTTCTCGAACGTACGTAAGCTGTCCGAAAACCAGGAGCGCCCTAATTTTGCCAGAAGACTGCTTTTTCCGGCCCCCTGGGGCCCGATAAGCACCAGCATATAGTCGAACTTACACCCTGGCTCATATAGCCGTTTGACTGCAGCCAGCAGCATCTTACGGGTTACCTGTCGGGTATAATGAGTATCCACAGCGCCCAGGTAATCGATAAATATGGTCTCCGCTCTGGGTATCCCGTCCCAGATATGACTTTCTATATATGCTTTGATTGGATGAAACATATTTTGATATACCACCTCTGTAAATGCATTCTGGATTAATCTAGCTGAATTAAGGTTATACAGCTTAGCGAACCAATGTTGCAGTCGTTTATCATCGGCGCCAAGCCAGGGCTCGTACTCCCGGTCCAGCCTCTCCTTTTGCCGCCAGGGCAGCGGCTTGCGGATCACTTCTGTGTTGCGAAAGGCGTCATAGGCCAATATTTCGTGCCATTCACCATGCGACATAATAAGCTCTACATTCTTGGCCGTCGGCAGCAGTTCCCCAGTCTTATGATGGAATTCCAATTCTTCCTTCCAGGAGTCGTCCTCTGGGTCATCAACAGATTCGTCATTGCCAAAGTCTTCCTGCAGCTCTTCCATCCGGGCTTTTTTTACTTCCGGTTGCATCACGGCGAACTTTCCCATGGCGATATGACTGGGTAACTTGCTGACATTGGTCCTTTCACTGACCTGATCGTCCAGCTTGCCGAATCTGTGCAACCGTACCAGGTCAAAGGCATTTACTTCCCTGCCACTGCATGGGTCGCTCTCGTGGTGGCTATAAGCAAAGGTATCATTGTCATACACCACCAGCCCGCCGTAGCCGCTGGCCCCCGTATAGGTGTAGCGGGTCAAGCTGTCGTCTACCGGCGTATACGCATCCTGTAAAAAGCGTTCTATGGCCTCACTGATGGTGTAACAGCGGCAGAAGGTCCCTACTACGCCCTGTTTTGCTGTTGGCTCTTCCATTTTCTTTGCACTTTGCCGCCCGGGCCTATCACTTTCATGGCGAGGCCACTGCAGCGGGTCATGCCAGTCATCATATGCGGCTAGTACGACATCTATGTCCAGCGGATCACCTTCTGCGATTTCCAGTACTGGCTCGGCATCCTTGCTGCAGCTGGGCAGGTACATCAGCCGATGGACCTCAAACGTGGTCTTGTCAAAGTAAGTCAGCCCGATATCATCCGCTATTTTCCGGCTTACAGCGGCATATTCATCCGGATCCATATTTCGATTTGCCGGAATAATCAGCCTGTATTTTGGCTTTTGGGGCCTGTGACTGTGGGTGGAATAGATTACGTAGGCCATCCCACCTAATACCAGCTCACAGGCGAAGGAAAAGCCGTCATCAGCGTGATCTGCGTCCAGGGTAATCAGGCTGCGGGTATCGACGTTCTCCTTTTTACGCCGTCCGCCCCGGACCAGTCCGCCCACAAAAGCCGGGCCATCTTTGATTTTTCCGCGCCGGATATTATCCATTTTGTTATACTGGGCCGTGGTCTCTTCTGTGCGGCGAACAGTGCGGAGCCGATCAACAAATTCGTCCCAGGTCAGGTACTGGGGCCGCCAGTTCTTGTCCGCCCGGTGTTTGCCGAAACTAATATCTAATTCCATAGGCATTAATCCTTTTGATAAAATTCGCACTCAAAACCGGCTGCCGTCAGAGGCAGTCCCGGTGCCCAGGGTATGGGCCGGCCCATGACTGCGCATGCATGTTCAACGCTGCCGGCGTCCGTTGGCATTTCCAGAATGACCTCGTCATGGACGTGCATAACAATGCTGTACCCTTCCTGGTCCAATCGTGTCATGCTCTCGGCCAGGCAGTCACGGGCGATGGCCTGCACCAGGTTTTCAACCAGTCGGCCTCCATAGGTCCGCTGGGCCATCCATTTCTTTTTCACCTGGTCCATACCGTCAAAGACAAGCCCGTCCTTGTTAAATTTAGGGTCAGGCTTGATACGGGGATTTACGTAGGCTAGGCTGCGTCCACCGGGCAGGTCGGCAAACAGCACCCCGGATTCATACCGGTACCGCACTCCATGTGTAAGTTTTACGGTCGTTTTGCACTGTACAGCCTCTATAGCAGCCTTTTCGGCTGCGTACCACAGCCTGACGATATTTGGATTGGCCTGCCGGTACTGCCGGATGATCCCCGGCAGGTCGTCCTCCGGGATTCCGCTCTTTAGCGCGCCCATGGCGATCAATGCCGGTGGCCCTCCCTGGTATCCGCAAGCCAGGACGGCAACTTTCCCTTTTGCCCGGAGGGCATAGTTCACGTGGCCTTTGATGATGGTTTCGATAGGCACCTTAAACATCTGGGCCGCGGTGGCCTCATAGATCTTGCCATGCCCACGGAATACATTTAGTACCCAGTCTTCGTCCGCCAGCCAGGCAATGATCCTTGCTTCGATGGCGCTAAAATCTGCCACGATAAACTGGCAGCCCTCTGCGGGGATAATGGCTGTTCGGATGAGCTGGGATAAAATAAACGGCGGTGCACCGTACAGCGTTTCCAGCCAGTCATAGTCACCGCTACGCAGGGTCTTTCTGGCCAGGGCCAGGTCCTCCACCTTGTTCTGTGGCAGGTTGTGTGGCTGGAAAATACGTCCGGCCCAGCGCCAAGTCCGATTGGCGCCGCAGAACTGGAAGACGCCGCGTATCCGGTCGTCCTGGCATACACTCCTGCTCATGGCGTTGTACTTGTCCACGCTGGTTTTGCCCATTTCCTGGCGCAGTTCCAGCATCTGCTTTACTTCTTCGCTCGGCGCTTCTTCCAGTAGGCCAGGCATAAACTCTTTGCCCAGACCATCAGGCGTGTCCAGCCCCTGATCAGCCAGCCAGGCTTTGAGCTGGGGCAAGCTGTTGGGGTTGTCTATATTGGTCAAAGCCCTGGCCGCTTGCCTTAATCGGGCGCTGTATTGGTTACTGCATTTGATCGCATGCTGAACCAGAGCCGGGTCAATTCGCATGCCGGTGTCATTTATCTTTTGATCCAGCGCCCACAGTTTCCACTCATGGGCGGGCACCGGGAAGCGGGACAATTTATGCCGGATTTCCCGCTCCACTATTACGTCCTGTCGATTGTACTCGATGTATTCCTGCCACTTCTCCGGGTCATGGTAGGCATAATTCCGGGTTCTCCCGCCGTTTACTTTTGTGGGCTTACAGGGTACGGAGAAATATTTGATCAAAGCTTTCCCGCGGTCATCCTTTTGCGCTTCCAGCTTCAACGCTTGTGCTACGTCTTTTAAGCTGCTCGGCAGTCCCAGAGTGAGTGCCCACACCTGGGTGCACTGCCATTGCGCAGGGTCACACTCGATGCTAAAGTGCTTGGTGATACAAGTTCGCTCAAAGTTGGCGTTAAATGCAGTTTTCAGTACACATGGATTGGTCAAGTCCTCTATAACTTCGTCGGGCAGGTCCTCAAACGCAGTCAAGTCGATCACCTGTACAGGGTCGTCGTCATAGGCATAACCGAAAAGCAGTATTTCGAAATCCGGATCTTCGGCGTATCGGTATACGCCGCATTTGATCAGATCAGTGCTGGAGTAGGTTTCAATGTCTATTTGAAGGGTTTTCAAGTAATCACCCCCATTACGGAGTTAAGGGCTTGCGCCCTTAACTCATGAAGTCGTCATCATCAAGGTATTCGTCGAATTCCTCATTGGCAAAGTCATCATGCATACTGGCTCTGCCGCCCAGGTATTCGCCGTCCTGGACCTTAATAACGCTGTTGAGGCCTGCGCCTACGCCGTTGTTGCCAGCCATTGCGAAAGGATAAAAATTCAGGCTCACTCTTGCATAGCACCCGCTGTATATCTCGGTGCTGTCTGTGATCTCCTGCAGTTTAAGCTTCCCATCAGGACCCTTGCCAATCGGTTTGCCCAGGTCTGGTTTCGTGTTGCTTTTGGCATTGATATAGTAGTGACCGGCAAATTCCGGGTATGTGTCCAGGTCCTTTTCCGTGTCACCGTCATGTAAGGGCAGATCCAGGTTTGGTGGCATTTTGTTTTTCCATTTGCTGGACTTGCCGATTTCCTTGGCGGCATCCACAGCAGCCTTGAGTCTACGCAGCGTTTCCTTATCGCTCTTGGGGATCATTAGCGTCACGGTATATTTGGGATCGCCTCCGTTTATGGATTGCGGCTCAAACAAGTGAGCGAACGAAAGTCTTGCTTTCCCCGTGATTACTTTGGTAGTGGTGTTATCAGCCATTTATACATTCCTCCATTTCAATATTTTCAAAATCTTTTTCCATACTGTTGAGTTCTGGGCGGTTGTCCGTTTCCGGCACCAGTACCGGGCTACCCGGGGGCTTAATGATTAATCCATCCAGGATGGACGTCAGCTCCTTTTTGCCGACGCGTTTTTCCAGTTCGCCGATGCCGTACAGACTTTGTTTGATATATACTGTGGTGTCGTAGCCGGCATCTTTGAGCGCGTCCTTGGCTTTATCTTCGTCAGGGATTTTCCGGTTTGATTTCCCTTCGACCAGCTTCCATTGCGGTATCTGTTCGCCTTTCAGTGCTTGATCATAGGCGTAATCTTGGATATCTTTCGCCCACGTCTGCAACTGCTGGGCGATAAACAGGATCGGCCCGATCTCGTCATTGCTGAGTAATGCCGGCTCCTGGAATTGGTATTCAAGAGCTTTCATATTTTCGTCGGCCCGCGCCCGGCAGGTGGCCTTGACGCGGCACCATTTACAGTGGTCCCCGGATTTGAATTCGCCCTCGCCGGCATCGGCCAGCAGGGCAGTGGGGCGGACTATGGTATCCGCCCAGGTTAATAAATCCTCAACCGATATAATATCCGTGGAAAGATTGTCTCGCCGGGGCTGCATAATAGTCATCTTTATGGTCTGAATATCATACAATAGGTTGTACTCGGCCCAGGCGCCCAGCCCATATAACCGCAATTGAGGATTGCCGGTGGCATCAACCAGGACGCCGGTCCCGTATTTAAAATCGATTACTTCCAGTACGTCATCAGCAATAATGATAACGTCGCCGGTTCCGAAGCCACCGGGAACCCATTCGCGGTAATCCAGCTTTTCTTCCAGGAGGATTATGGCATCAGGTGTCCGGTATTTGACTTCCATATAACGCTCGGTCACGACGGTTATGTACTCGGTAACGGCGTTTTCCATTTCCGTGCAGTACATTTCATCTTTTTTTAAGTTTTCGTAGGCAGTATCCAGCTTTTTGCGAGTAGCGGAATTGCATAGGGTTAAGTTGCGACGCAAACGGTTTTCCGCCAGCGCATGGGCCAGGGTTCCCGCCGCCGCGAATTCGCTGCCCTTGTCCGGCACGTGCTCCTGCAATCGGGCGGACGGTGGACAGTTAAGCCACTGCTCGGCCTTGGATGCCCCCAGTAGTGCATGTGCCATTAAATCGCCCCCAACAAATCAGCCAGGAAGGCCGCCCTGTGTTCCTCCGGCAAGTTGGATATGGACTTGCTGCCGTATTTGTCCAATAGTGCTTTGATGGCGTGCTTACTTTCAGCGGTTTTCCCTATTTGCTGGGCCTTTTCGCGGATTTCAACAATTGACGGAACGGGCGTTTTTTCGTTACTGCCTGCGTCCTCCTGCGTTTCTATAGTCTCGGCTTTGTCAGGGATGTTTTCATCTGCTGCCGGTTGTTGCCGGCTCTGGGCTTGTCCACCCGTTACGCCTGCGCTGATCGCCATAGCGGGTTTATTGCCACCAATGGCAGCGGCCAGGGCTTGGATTGCATCCGCGATCTGCGGGCTTTCGATGTTAACGGTAATGTTCATCATTCTATAAATCCTCCTTAATTTTTATTGGGGTATCTATTATTCGCCGGGATGTTTACCACCCCATCGCCCGGCTAACCAGCACCACTACAACTGTTATGGCGCTCAGGCCTACGACGTAGAGCATACTCGCACCGCAACCGTCAAAGAGGGCTTTAAAATTACGGTTATACCAGTCGGATAAGCGCTGGGGTATGGACTGCTGCCGGGCGGCTGTAGGGGTTATGTGGGTGATTTTGTAGTTATGCATTGGTGGTAGCCTCCTTTATAAGTATTTTTGACGGTTTTTTTAATGGCTGATATTTGGTTGTAATTGCTGGCTCTGCACCCCATATAGTCCAAATGCACTCCATTGTTGGTGAACCCCCTTTTTTCTTAAATAAAAAATCAGGTCTCCAAGTGAGAGGTAACACTGCTTGAGGTTTAAATTTGTTAAAAACATCAATCCTGTTTTTCGAATGCCAATATTGGGATTTAAGCAGCAGCGCAAAGGGTTTGCCATGTTTTAAACACTGTTCGATAAATTCTACTGAGAGTTTAAAAGGGGGATTTGTGATAATCCAATCGCATTCACGATACCTACTACCTATAAAATCTAAGCCTGTGAAACCGTAACCGAAATCGTTTAAGTCCGACGCAATCACTTTATAACCCGCCTTTTGAAAAACCTCTGCCATGAATCCTGCTCCGCAAGCTGGCTCCCAAATGATCGTGTCTTGTGGTAAATCGAGATAATTTAGTAACGCTTGTGTAACTTCTGAGGGAGTTGGATAATATTCGGTTTCTGGCCTATCAGGAGAGCTCCTATTTGCTAAGATGTTTCCTTTCAATTGTCATTCCTCCCACTCTGCCCCCGCAACGAGCTTGCCCAGGCTGATCTTACCTTGTTGTTGTTTCCCTCGCCGCCAGCGGCGCTTTTTACGTCCCATGATTAAGCCTCCAATTCAATCTGTAGCTTGGCCAGTTCAATGGCGGCAAAGTAGGTCTTAGCGTGCTTGGTCCCGGCGTGTTTCGCAGTAACAGCCGCTTCAAACTTGGCTATCGTGCCAAGGAAGCACCCGCAGGAAACCATAATATTGTTAGATTTAGATTTGAAAAAAGTAGTAAAGCCATTCCGTGAGCCGATTGCACCAATTTGCAACAGGTGGGTAGATTTTGAGACCCTAGCATCGCCGTAGACCCTAGCATCGCCGTAGACCCTAGCATCGCCGTAGACCCTAGCATCGCCGGAGACCCTAGCATCGCCGTAGACCCAAGCATCGCCGGAGACCCAAGCATCGCCGGATTGGTCCAGGTTCTCTTCCTTTTCTATGTAGCCGCCAAGTTCGCCGGCTTCTATGCTTCCAAAGGCCACCAAGGCTTTTATTTGGTATAACTTTTTACCCAGATGGATTTTAAAATTAGCCGTCAATTCGTACTTTTTCACGTGTTGTCCTCTCCTCTCAAAATGTGCTATACTGTAGGTGTCTTACTTTAGTCCGCATCTTCGCGGGCTTTTTCTTTTCGGTAGTCTTCACAGATTCCAACGTGCCTTTTCCATGCGCCATAATCAAACCAGTAAAACCACTTGCCGCAAGTAGGGCATTTTAGTGCTAAGCTATCAGACACTTTTTCACCTCCTCTCAATCTTGATTTCGATTTCACCAGCATTCTTAGGCTGAGCATTGACAGCAATCCCCATTTGCCTAAGCGCCTGCGTCCAGGTCTTTTTAACCTCACTTGTGCAGTGCTTCATAGCGTCGGCCCAGGATGCCCAGCGGCCATACCGATCGTAAAACTTATACTGGTACGTTAGGCTTTGCTGGTTGTGCGGCATATCCGGGTCATGCTTAGTCGCGCACTCCGGGCAGGTGCCGGGCGGGGTTTGTCCGACTAATTTAAATGGCGCTAGATGGTTCATGCCGGTACCTCCTTTCAATGCGTCGTCATCCACCGGGCCAGGCCGGGGATCGGAATGTAGTAAGTCCCTTTGCCATCAAATTGCTTAACCGGGAATGTACGGTCGTTTAAAAGTTTGTGCCGGCCGCATTTAAATATTTTGCAGGCTTCCTGGATTGACAGCATGTCCCGATCTGGGTAGCGTTCGGTCAAATATTCAAGCTGCTCCCGGTAGCCGTCGGGTTCGCGTGGCATAGGTCAAACCTCCTTTCAATAAAAAGAGCCACCATCAAAACACTGTTTGTGTCTTGAGGTGGCTCAGACTCGGTGGCTCAGGCTCCCTTTTTTATTTTGACTTCAACTTCCTGTTTGCACTTTTTGCACTTTATGTACACCCCTTGGGCTTTTTCGGTACATTGACAGAGCTTTTGGCCGCAGACCGGACAATGAAACCATTGTTTATTCATATTAGTCCTCCCTATTTTCTACCGGTATAATATCGGGCTGATTTCAGGGCGCGGGATATATTTTGCATAGAGGACTGAATACGTTGCAATTCCTCTGGATCGAATTTGTCTTTATTGGTACGAATTTTTGCTTCAATATGTCCAAGGCTTTTTATTAGATTGCCGGTGATCTTTTGAGTATTTGCGCTGGCCTCGGTCAGAGCCGTTAATACATTAAGGTCATTGCTGTTTTCTAACCAAAATTTTATGTCAGAAGGAGAAGTATGCGGCAGTTGAGATAAACAGGCATTGTACTGTGATATAGGTTGCATTTTCCCTTGAATGTATTTATCCATAAGAAGTGAGCAGATAGCACTTTTAGTCATACCGGTTTTTTTACTGAAAGCGTTGGTCGCAAATTTTTCAGCAGACTGCGCTGTAAATTCAAAGGGTATTTTATTTTCGATTGCTTTTTTGATAGTTGCGGAATCAAGTAATCCTACCGGTAGAAAGTATTGGAATTGTTTTAGCGTCATTCCCATTTGTTCAGCAGCCAAGGACGCGGGAGAAAATTTTTGCCAAGCCGAAGCGCACCTTTTGGCCACGTCGTACTTGTTCCAGGCTTTGTGCTGTGTATCCGTTAAGAGCATGAGGGCTTGAATCTGTTCACTATCAAGCTGGTAAGGCGCTATTTTCGCTTGTACCATATCCCAGCCTAATGTACGTATAGCGCGAATGCGTCTGTGCCCGTCAATTAATTCGTATTTGCCAATCTTATCCGGTTGAAGAATTAGCTCATACACTAAACCGTTCTCTTCAATACTTTTAGCCAAGCGAAGAGTTTCCGATTTATCAAAATACACTCTTACGTTATCAGGATTTTCAATGATATCGGTGACCCTGACCATTTTTATAGGCCAGTCCTTTATACGGGAAGTAAAAGAAGGGGTATCGTAATTAATTTGCTTTTTGCCCATCAATATTTTCCTCCTCACTAATTTTTATAGCCTTGTTCACAGCTTGTCCTAATCCGTCAGCAAGAATTTGCAACTCGACGATTAAACCCAGCGCCCGTTTGGGACCAGTATAATAATCTGCGCAGTACTCAACCCAAGGAGCACCCCACGCGTCAAATCCTTCTCTTTTTACGTCGCAAAAGATCTTGTCAATTTCTCCGTATAACCGGTCTAATCTGGGAGGACGGGGATCTCTATCAGCAATAGCAGCCCTACATTCTTCCTCAACTCTGGCAGTTTCTATGTCCTGCCGGCGCTGAGCAGCAATTTGCACCGCTTTATTTATCGGGTAATCCAGTAAGTCCGGAAATTGCTTGATCGTATCAGCGTATTGCAGAGTACTTTTAATCTGGTTTTCGCTTAAATTAAGCGTTTTTCTGATCTCACCGGAATATCTTGATAGTCCGCGTTTACGCGCTGCTTGGTTAATCTTCTCGGCAAGTTCAATAGTGTTTTTACGCTTTTCCAAGTTCGCTCTATCTCTTGGTGAT
The DNA here is from genome assembly GCA_035561215.1 of Syntrophomonas sp. GTDB lineage: Bacteria > Bacillota > Syntrophomonadia > Syntrophomonadales > Syntrophomonadaceae > Syntrophomonas_B. The sequence continues at coordinate 13,382 of DATMYB010000162.1, forward strand.
AAATCAGGAGTTAATTCCTTGATTCTTTTTTTAGATTCTTTAGTAGAGATTGCTTTGGTTGTTTTTAGAACGGCTTCTTTACCCTGAGACAATATTTCCTTCTGCTGTTCCTGCGGTAACTTGGTTAATGTCGCTGCTGTTGATACCTTAATTTCTCCTGTTTCTACTGCTTGCACCAATTCAGGCGTACCATGCTCCAGAACCCGGCTACCTGATTCGGCTGAGCGAGTTGATACATTAAGAAGTTTAGCGGCTTGCTCGGCGGAGTGAACGGGCTCTTCCCGTTTTTGCAAATTTGCGGATACGGTAGAACGATTTTGGACTAAACCAGATTGCTGTCTCTTTTTCGCCGCTTCTTCAAACATCGGCTTGATTCTGGCAGCGATAATAGAACGCTGGCTTTCATTAAGGTGCCTGCGATGCAGATTTAAACTGATCACAAAACTGACCAGATCGCCGTTTCCGTTCCATTCCTTATAATCAGGTTCAATGCCGATTTCTTTACAAGCATTGTAACGATTACGCCCGTCTATAATTTTGTCCTGGTAAGTTATGATCGGTTGGATAAGTCCGTTTTTGCGTATATCGTCAATAAGGTTTTTATATTCATCAGTTGACATCATCGGGAATATATTTGCTACCTCATGAAATTCCACGCAGTTACCTCCTTTCGATGTATTTGTTGAGATTAATTAAACAACACCTCCACCTTCCCGTCTTCGCCGATCCTAATTTGCTGGTCGAAGGCGCCTTGCACTTCGGCGATATGGCTGATAACCAAGATCATCTTAAAGCGGTTTGATACGGCTTTAATGGCATCGATTACCATATCCCGGTGTTCTGCATCTTGACTGCCAAAAATTTCATCCAGGATGCAAAACTCGATCTTGCTCCCGGCCCGGTTCGCTAACAGTTCAGCCAGCGCGAATCTGATTGCCAAGTCAATTCTCAACTGTTCGCCGCCGCTGAACGTCTCATAGGGTCTGCTTCCTGCCCAATCGGAGACGATGATGTCAAGCGTTTCGGCGACACCGTCTTTACTCTTTAAGTCTCGCTGTGTCTCGAATCTCAGGCTGTGCGCGCCGTTGCTCATCTGGGAAAGTATGTCATTGCTGATTCGCTCTAGCTCGGGGATGGCGTTTTCAATGATCAGCGCGGGAACTCCGTTTTTGCCGAAGGCTTTGACCAGTGTTTGCCATCTCGTTAGTTCCTTGGCTTTCGGTGCCAGTTCTGCGCTCAGCCGTTCTTTTTCCTTGGCGTCCTTCTGCAGAGCGTCCAGTTTCGCCTGATAGGTGCCCATGACTTTGTTTAGGTCGTTTAGTTCGACCTGCAGTCGTTTCCCTTCGCTCTCTGCGTTCGTGATTCTCTGCTGCGCTTCCGGGAGCAGCCCGGCGAATTGCTGGGAAAGGGTTGTGTAATCAGCGAGTAATTGCCGGTGCTGCTCGTCTTTAGCGTCTATGTCGGCTTGCAGTTTGGCGATAGCTTCTTGCGATAATTGAATTGTGGTTCGCGCTTCGGGAAGCTTGTCTCTCAGCTTGACATACTTTTCGAGCTCCGTAATCTGCGCTAGCATGGAGTTCATGTCTTTTGTCTCGGCTTTGATCTGCTGGGCTTCGGTCTGCAGTTTTTTAATATCCGCATCTTGGGCGTCCTGTCGGGCGATTAGGTTTTCTCGTTGTTGCTTTAGATTTTTCAAGAGTTCCTCTTTGCCGGCGAGTAGGGCGTATTGCTCGGCTTGGGACCGGAGGGCGTCGTTCTGCTTTTTAAATGCGCTGTGCTGGGCTTGATCGTAATTTAGCAGGTTGATATCAACTATGAGATTACCCCGGCTTTCATAGAGAGGAAGAAGAGCTTTATCGGCTTCTTGGATGCGGGTTTCTACTGCCGGTATCCGCGTTTGCGCCTCTTTTGCGTCAGCCAGGAATTTGCAGGTGGCGTTCTCGGCGTCGATACAACCGGAATCAGCGAGGATTGCAACTTTCTTTTCAAACTGTTCAAGTTCGCGCACTAGAATAGTCCGGTCGGCGTTGCCCTGCGCTAATCTGTTCTCTACGTCCGCTAATTGGGCGCTCAGGTCTTGATGTTTGCCAGCCTTATCATCATAGGCTTGCAGGGTTATCAGTCCGGCTTGATATTCTTCGCTGGCCTTTTCCAGCTTATCGCGGTTGGCAACTTGCGCTTCTAAGATTCTGATTTTATCGGACAGCGCGATATGATCATTTTGCAGGGTTTCGCCTTCGTCGAAGAGTTTTCGCGCTTCGGCCTTGACTTGATTTAACCGCTCTGCCTTGGCCTGTAACGCTGGTATCTTGGCTTTGATCTGCTCCAATTCGGCTACTTTAGTGGCGATCTCCGTTTCGCCCTCTAAGACCGCCTGCGCGTCGGTTATGCGCTGATTGTGAATAGTAATATCGTCCTCTGCTTGCCTAATGGCGGCGCTGATATCGTCAAGCTGGCGGTTGATCTGCTTGGCTTGCTGCTCTTTGGTTTCCAGGGCTTTTACTTCGGCTTGGGCATCGGAGAGGGCGGCTTCGTTGTCTCTGATTCGCGTCGCGGTCAGAGCGATTGCATCTTTAAAATCCTGCACATGTTGCTCTGCTTGCGGCAGGGCTTTGAGGTTTTCTTCGAGGTCGGCCAGCTTATTTTTGTCGGTAGCGAGTTCGATTTCCAGCGCCTTGGCTTTGTCTCTCACGGCGGCTTGCAGTTGGTCGTAAGTACCAAGCCCAAGCACCTTGGATAATATGCTTTTGCGCTCCCCAGGCGGCTTGGCGGAGAAATTGGCCGAATCTCCCTGCAGGATCATTGAACTGGCAATAAAGGTATCGGCATCGAGATTGAGCAGGGCTTGAACTTTCTTCTCCGTCTCGACAATTGTGGTGCCGGAAATGCTTTGCCACTGGCCGTTGACAAGCTTTTGAAATTCCAGCATAGGTTTCCCTCTGCCTTTGAGGCTCCGGGAGCGGGTAACTTGATATTCGCACCCTTGGTGTTCAAAATCAAATTGAACCAGCATTTCTTGTGCGCCCTTGCGCACCATGTCATCGACGCTGCAACCGTTTTTTGTTTTACCGAACAGGGCATATATCAGCGACCAGGTAAAAAGTGTGCTCTTGCCGCCGCCGTTCTTTCCCAAAATGATTGCAAAAAAAATCTCGGTCAGGCTTTGTTCAACTTCCGAGAATGGACCAAAATTTTTAACTTTTACTCTGCGTGGAAGCAATTGCTATTCCCTCCAATCAACACTATTTCGCGGTACTTCGTAGAAGGGTATCTCAAAATTACCCGCTTCATCTTCCATAACGATGGCAACGCCATGTTTGATGCACCCATAAGTAGGACCTCTATATTGCATAACTTTTGTTCCTGCCGGTATGTCGAAGTCTAACCAGTGATATTGTTCTCTGGTCAACAATCTGTTGATAGTTCCGTATTTATTCATTATCATCCTCTCCTTATCTCGCAGTAGCCCTCGCTTTTGCATTTGACGTACTGCCCGTACTTACAACCGTCTTTTAGACAGTCAAGGCGAGTGAATGTCCCGCCGCAACTGCATTTCTTTTCGCTTAGCCGCTCTCCTTGTTCTCTGTGCCAGTCTATCCTTGCGGCGCAGGATTTGCAGACGATCAACATGGTTTTCTCCCCAATAACTCCGGGTTATCGTAGATATTTCCGATAATTTCCCAAACAGAATTTGTTCCTTCATTCCAACCAACATCATTCAACGACTCGTTCATCCCGTCCGAAATACCTCTCTTATTGGGATTAACACAATGGGCGACAACCTGCCATTGAGAATAAATCCATTCTACAGTTCCCCTGTAATTCGGCCTTCCGTCGTCAAACCATAAATAGCAATCTTGAACAAGAATGTCCCCCTCGTAAATCTCCACGCCGTTTATGTCTTTGAGGCCGGTGAACTGCCCGACGGTGGCGGGGTCAACCTCATACTCATAAAGCCCATCATGGATATAATGCTTATAAGCCGTTCCGATCCAGCGTTTTAAATAATATCCATATAACCATTTGTTTTTTCCCAGCAACTTGCCCCTTAATCTAACTTCTCTCATTCGCTCACCCCGCCTTCCAACAGTTCCGCCGTCATGGCGATTAACGCCGCTGTCTCCTGCTCATCGATGCCCTGATTCATGCACCACTTACCTAACGCATCCAGGGGCGTTAAACTCTCGTTCACGGTCACATCCCTTGCTCTGTCCGTGCGCTCGACGTTGGCCTTAATTTCAGAGACGTAGAAAGCGCGGGCGTCATAGAGCGCCTTTTCCAGCTCCTTGCGGTTGATCTGCTTGGCTATTTCTTCGGTACATTGGTAATGGAGGCGGACGATAGCGCCAGTTGTATAAAACCTAGCCAGTCCCCATTTTATTGTTGATTCAATATCCAGCGATTCGCGTAAATCTAAATCTATAGTTACATACCGCCGGGCCGGGGTTTCGATGAAATGACTGTTTAAATGAACGCTACCGGAGGAGTAAAAACCATTAGGGATCAAGTTAAACGCTTCGCGAATTGCATCCCTGTTGCCTGTAATTGAATGCGTCAAAGTGACCGTTTTGTTAATGTCTATATCAGGTTCAAATTCGTGTATCCAAAAGCCGGGGTTTATGTCCTCTTCGTTAAAGCTCAGCCGCTCAACCGGGCCGGAATAGAAAACCTTCCCGTCGATCTGCTGCGGTCGGTGAATGTGACCAAGACAAACGAGGTCAAAGCCTGAAACGGCCTCTCGTGTCAGTATCGGCTCTTGCTGCATAAGCAGGTCGTCAAAGCCTTTGTCTGCGCTCTGATAGGTCATGTGCGCCATCAGTATCTTAGGTTGATCGTCGGGCATCTGGGCGCTCATGCCTTGACATAACTGTGTGATCTTATCGGTCATGATGCGGTGAACCTGCTCTGGCGGCAAGCCTTTGTACTCGTCCTGGGTCATAATAGCGGACCGGTTTAGGCCGGGGAGACAAGCAACGTTCGCAAAGGCTCCTATGGTTAACGTCCCTATCGGTTCGGCGCTGGTATAACTGAATTCTTTGAATATACTGCGCGGCGATATTGGGACGATTTGGGGCGTTGTGCAAATTGTAACTTTGGGTATCTGCATTTCTTTTATCAGTTCATAGGCGCTCACTGCATCGTGGCTAGGTGTCCCACTGATTACTATGGTCTCTATTCCTGCTCCTGATAATTTACGCAGGAACCGCACGATAGAACCTATCTCTTGACTTGCCGGTTCGAGCATGACTTTGCTGGCACGAAAACAGTCACCCGCGATCAGACATAAATCGCACTGCTCGGCTATGATTCGGTCGGCTGTCCAGTTCAGGATGCGCTCTATGTCATTAAATTTGGACAAAGGAAAAGGGCCCGGATAATTCGAGCCCTGATGGACGTCCGCGATATGTGCAATGCGAATTTTAATCACCTTCCTTCGTTTCGGTTTCTAAAAGCCGAAGGTACTCTCTGACTTGCTTTTTATGCAATTGGTCGTCATCGTCATAGCCTCCGCAGAAGAAGCTGAACTTATCAGAAACAAGGTATTCCATAGTAGTCTTTTCAGGTTCAAATTGTCCTTCAAAACCATAACAAGAGCAATGGCTCCCATGGTTCTCGTATAAGTCCCCCGTGGACTTGTCGCGAAGCAAAAAAAACGACGAACTATCGCACCCCCAACTCCCGACGGATTCATAGGCGATTAAAATATCAAACTTATCTAT
>DATMYB010000163.1:0-7270 GCA_035561215.1 Syntrophomonas sp.
GATTGCTAATGCAGCCATATGCATTGGTTTAAGTAGTGTTGCAACTTTTACTCAAAAATTTTACGGGCATATTGGGTTTTCAAAGAACAGTGCTAATTATTTTCGTACTAACTTTTGCAGTTGACTGAGTTATGGATTCGGAGAAACTTGCGCAGGAGCCTAGTGATACCCTGCGAAGGGGAGAAAGCGAAAGAGGTCGAGCACCAGGGACGGTGCGAGCGCGCTACTGAGCATGGATGTGAATTAGCGCGGTGCCTCTTGAGCTTCGATACAAGCAGTGGGTATCACTTGGCGACGAAGCTGGCACAAAGAAGCCATAACTCGGTCAACTGCGGAAGTTATCTAATGCTCGGGTTTATTGAGCAAATCCCGCCGGTCCACAGTTCTAAACGGCTCTTCATACCAGCCGTTTTCAATCATGATATTGGTGCCGTCTTCAAGGTAATTGGCCACTTCAGCAATCGCTTTGAAGTAGTTGACCATTAAATCATGCCGGGGGCTGGTGGCCATAGAAGCCGCGTAGTTTAATATGCCGGCCGAAGTAACCATGACGGTGTGATACATCATCAGCTTATCGGAGAAAATCGGGGTGGTTGAATCGGTAACCATAAAGTCCCAGGGAATAGGATCGGGAACGTTTTCCCGGGTCAGCGAAGCGCTGAAAGTATCAATCAGGTTGTTGGCCATATTAACCCCCCGGTCCATATATTTACGCACCTCATTGGAATCGGTGGTCTGCCTGAAGCCCATCAGAAGCCTTTTGCCAACGTTGTTGGTTATTATGCCGTAAAAAAGCGCCGATATCTCCTGGGCTAAAAGGCTCCTTCTTTCGCCTAAAAACCCGCCTAAAAAATCCTGTTTCTTTACATAAGAAGGGATTTTGACGACTGAGACTATAGGCGGTCTGACATAAAGGCCTTTGGAAAGCAAAATATCGGCCGCATTATTGAAAAGATGCATACTTGAATCCACGCAGTGCGTGAAAAAACCACGCACGTCAGAGCGTCCCGAAGTGACCAGCGACAGCCCGTTTATACCCACTGCTATCTTGTTGGAATTGATAAGGTAATAGAGGAAATAGGCATCGGTGAAAAGCCGGGGAGCGTTCCAATTCACATCGTCATCGGAAAACCCGATAGGTATGGGCAAGCCTTCCTTATTAAATATTTCTGCTACCCAGGCAACTCTTTTGGTGCAAATATTAACGGTATCTTCCATGATGAGCCTGACATCCTTATCGTCGGCAGTTTGGCTAAATTGTTTAAAGACACAGTTAAACATCGTGTACTGCATATAAGAATTCCAGAGCGCAGCCAATTCGGTGGCATTTAAGGGAGCGTTGGCTATAGCTGCGAAGGCTTTTTCCTGCATTTTGTCCGGCTCGTATTGAGTTCGCTTCATTCCCAGCCCTCCTATAAAAATAGCTGGTTTTAGCTTTTCCCAAAGCTCTTACCATATTCACGGCATTTTTGTGACAGTTCCCCTTCCCGCACCAAAGCCAACTATGCCTCTCTCCTGCCCTACCTGCCCTACTCAACTTTTTTTTCTTCATTTTATCCCCACGCCTATAATTAATGAAAGATTTTGGCATCTCACGGTGTCCAATAACTGAGAGGGGGCGGACTTGATTTCTATTCCGGTGCCAGAAAGAAATGACGATTTAAATATAGATAAACTCATATCCCAATACGGCAACTCGCTGCTCAGAATGTCCTACCTTTATCTTAAAGACATTCACCTGGCCGAGGACGCGGTGCAGGACACATTCATCAGGGTATATAAAAGCTATCCCCAGTTCAAAGGCGATGCGGAACTGAAAACCTGGATCATGCGGATTGCCATAAATGTCTGCAAAAACTACCGGCGCAGTTCATGGTGGAAGCGGGTCGACGTGCTTGAATCGCTGAACAGCATCCCGGCGGAAGCGGGCCTCATACCGGATTTACGCGATGACACCCTGCTGCTGGAGATCATGCGCCTGTCTCCCAAGTACAAAGAAGTGATCCTGCTATTCTACTATCAGGATATGACTACCCGGGAAATATCCCAGGCCTTAAATATTCCTGAATCAACTGTCTCCATCAGGTTAAAGCGGGCCCGGGAGAAATTAAAAATCAAATTGAAAGGCTGGTATTATGATGACGAAAACTAAAAGCCTTCACCATATTATCGATACCCGGCTGGCCGGTTTAAAATTGAATGACGATTTAGCCAGCCGGATTTTTAGCCCATCCTGTCAAGCCCGGGGCATAAAAAGACCCCTGGCGGCGGCCGCCGCCCTTTGCCTGTGCCTAACGCTTTCCGTTCCCGTTATGGCTGCGACGGTTCCCGCTTTCAACCGGCTTTTATCTGTGCTCAGTCCTGAACTGGCACAGCTCCTGCAGCCGGTGGCACTCGTTTCGGAGAGCAACGGGATCAAAATGGAAGTGGTAGCCGCGATGAACGATGACGATACCGCGGTGGCCTACCTGACCATGCAGGATCTGAGCGGCGACAGAATCAAGGGGAGCATCGACCTTTATCATTACAGCATCAGCGAGGGCAGTATGTTTACCCATGAAATGATCGCCTACGACGAAAAAACCAAAACGGCAACCATCCGCCTGCTGGCCAATGGAGGCAGTAAGCTTAACGGTGAGAAGATCACGCTTCGAATCGACTCCTTTTTAAGCGATAAGCAGGTGTTTAAAGAAGTTGCAACCGGCATCGAGCCGGTCAATATTCCCCCGGCTCCCCTGACCATACCGCTTGATATGAATGACGTCGGGGGGGGCGGAGGCGAGCTTTTCCAACAGCTCCGGGCCCAGGGCACGGTACAGGTTCTGCCCCCCGAGGCCCTGAACGCGCCTCTACCCGGCATCGACTTTGCTGATATATCCAATGTCGGAATCATTGAGGGCCGGCTGCACGTGCAGATCAAATGGACCGGAAACGGGGTCGATGACCACGGGTATGTCTATCTGGAAGACGGTGCCGGCCGGATCATCCATCCCAGCAACTTTAGTTTTGGCCGCGACGCAGCCGGGAAGGCCGGATACGGGCGGGAATATGAAGAATTCATCCTTGACGTTGACCCCGGGCGGCTGGCCCAATATAAACTCAAAGGCTATTTTGTAACCAACGGCGGCTATGTAGAAGGAAAGTGGCAGACCACCTTTAAGATCGAGGCGGTCAAACCATCCAGACAGGTAGACTGCCATATCGAGACCGGCAGCATGATAATAAGCCGGGTTTCTATTTCACCTTTAGGTCTTACCCTACGGGGAAGCAGCCCGGCCCCAGCATCGGAGACGCTGGAGGTTTCAGTCGCCCTGCTGGACGGCAGCGTTCTGAATTTCAACCATACGACAAGCTTTAACGACAACGGAACAATCATCAAAAAATATATGCCTGATTTACCCCTGGATGTTGAAAGGGTCAGCCAGGCCAGCATCAATGGCCAGGTTGTCAAATTCAGCCATTGACTATCCCAGCCGCGGAAGTTCAAAGCCCAAAACGGCCGGGGAAAAAACCCGGTCACTCCCGCAGGACCTCATAATAATCTTCCTGGGTTACCACCAGCCAGTCAGTGGCGGTTAAATCTTCCGCGGTGGGACTCCAGCAAGTGGAGGCGGTTTTGCCATTGCCTCCCACAATACAGCCAAAAGCTGAATTGGAAGGCTTGATCCAAAGACGAACGTATTTCTTCAAGGCCTCCCTGGTGATATAATTATTGGTTTCCATCGCTCTATTTACGGCCTCGTGAATTAACATTGCCTCACTCCTTCGATTTGCTTTACTGCCCATGCTGTAAATTGCGGTGACCACCGATTTAAAGCCTCTGACCGCTACTTGCCCTCGCTACAATCCGTATCTTTAAATGGCAAAAAAATATCCGGAAACAGTTCCCTTACCGACAACCCGTAATAGTTTTCCATCCGGACCATCAAATCGCGGCCCGGCTTCGAAGTGCCATTTTCCAGCTTTCGGAGATAGACAGTCGATATGTTTAGCTCCCGGGAAACCAGCTCTCTGGTCAACTTCTTATTTTTCCTGGCTTCAATAAGAACTGTCCTGCGCATTTCCCCATCCCCTCTCGATACATTATGTACCTTTTCAGTAATTATATGGCGATCCCTCGGGTAGCGTCAATATCTCTTGATACATTTTTTATCATCGATTTATACAGATACAAATTGTATCTATAATAAAGCTTGGAGGTGGCAGAAATTGTTAGGCAAGAGATTAATCTATCTCCGAGGCAACCTCACCCAGGATAGAGTGGCAAATGCCTTAGGAATTTCCAGAGCCCGCTATTCTCACTATGAGACCGGCCGAAGCGAGCCGGATACCGACACTCTCAAAAAGATGGCCGATTTCTTTAACGCGTCAACCGACTATTTGCTGGGCATATCCGATTCACCCTGCAATACCAGCTTAAACCTCCCGCTCCTGGGCTCCATACGCGCCGGAACGCCTCTATTGACCCGGGAAAACTTCAGCGGCTCTTGCGACGTACCGCACTATTTCCGCGCCGACTTCGTATTTCAAGTCACCGGCGACGGGATGATCGCAGCCGGGATTCTGGACGGCGACTACGCGGTGTGCAGGGACGCGGCGGCGGCTCAAAACGGGCAGATCGTAGTTGTCTTAAAGGATTTGGGTACCGGATTTTCCGGGGCGGAGCTGAAATACTACTTCGATAACGGCAAAACCCGCTATTTACGGGCCGCCAACCCCAATATCCCGGATATCCCGGTGGAAGACGGCTATCACATCGCGGGCCTCATGACCGGCCTGATACGCAGGGAATCCCCCGGTTATCATGTATACCGCGACTATATCCATTCGGTCAGCGGCGAAGACTGGGCTGAAGTTATGGAAAAGGCGGAAAGCTACGGAATCACTCCGCAACAACTATCCACTAATCTCGATATCCAGTGGGAAATGGCCAAGAAGATGCGGGGCAAAGAATAGTACAACATTCGGTATATTGTGTTCATAAGTTGGAGCAGATTTTTTTGAAGTACAAGGCGGAGGAATGAGTAATACTGGACGTATTGCGATTGACGACAACGCAGTAATTCGGAAAAATCTGCCCAAATTATGGGCGCGAATATACCGAATGTTGTACTAGGCGTCAGGTAATGAGACGGGCTTCATGCGCCGTGTTTCTCTCAGCCTCCACCGCCTCACTGATGCCGGCCGCAAAACTCCGGCAATTTGTCCGGTGGCAGCGAGGGACTGTACAGATAGCCCTGATAATTCGAACAACCCAATTCCAACAAGGTTTTTTGCTGAGCCTCGGTTTCAACATACTCGGCAATTACCCGAATCCCCATGGAACGGCTGAGTCTGACTATGGAGACGATTATTTCACCGCACTTGTAATTGGTATTGAGTTCGCGCACCAGGGAGCCATCCAGTTTAATGGTATCGAGATGGAACTCCTTCAGGTATATTAAAGAACTGTGGCCCATGCCGAAGTCATCCATAGCCAGGCGCAAACCCATTTGTTTTAATTCATTCAGTATATTCATCCGGTCAGTTCCGCCCAGAGCAACCTGTTCGGTGATCTCCAATTCCACCCGCTGGGGCTGTATCCCGGTTTCCTGCAAAATCGCTCTTATTTTGGGGGGCAAGGAGGCGTCATCCAACTGGGTGGGAGTGATATTAATGGATAGCGACAGACTGGTTAAGCCTTCATCGCTCCATTCTTTCAACTGATGGCAGGAGTTTTCAATAATCCAGCCCCCCAGCTCATGTATTAAACCGCATTCCTCGGCTAAAGCAATAGCGATGGGAGGAGCTATCAAGCCCAGATGTTCATGCCTCCAGCGCAGCAATGCCTCAACTCCGGTTACCTGTTTTAAAGCATTGACCTGCGGTTGATATTCCAGCTTGATATTGCCTTTCTTGAGGTCGCTTTTTAAATCGGTTGCCAGCAATCTGGCCATATTGCCTATGGAGTCCTGGCGGTGCAATAAAACCATTTTCTGACTCTTGGACAGATGGTGGACCTCATGCAAAAGGTTTTGCAGGGTCTCATCGACGCCTTGGGCCAGGCGCTCCTCATATTTGCGAATAAAAGGCAGATAGACTATTATGCCCACCAGGAAATTGAACAATTGCAGCAATGCTCCGGCTATTGACCCGGTTGCCTTGTATCCTCCCAATAATATCGGCGTGGTCCACTCGACCTGGGAAACGGTTAGAGGCACCACACCCCATGACATCGCGGCATAGGTGATAATGGTCAACAGCGCCGGCAGCACAACAAAAGGCACCAGCAGATAAAGATTGAATACGATCGGAACACCGAAAATCATGATCTCATTTACATTGAATATACTGGGGAGGGTGGAAATCATGGCAATTTGCTTGGTATTGCTGCGCCGCACGCCGATGAGAATCGCCGCAATTAAACACAAAGTGGCACCTGAACCGCCCAAAAAAACGAATACATCGAAAAATTGTTTGGTGAAAATTTCCGTAGGAGCGCCGCCCTGGGCCAGCAAGTTCTGGTTTACCGCTAAAGCCGGTACGAACAAGGTTTGGGTGACCAGTTCCAGGGCGTTGTTGCCGTGAATGCCGAAAAACCATCCCAAATGAATCAAAACAACGAAAATCAACCCCGTGGACAATGTGGAAGACTTCCCCACCAACCAACCCTTCAACCAGCTATTTATTGTTTCATATATGTCGTTGAAACCCATGTAAGTCATCAGGCAATGGAATGAGGCAAAAACGGAGATGGTCAACAAGGCGGGAAGGAGGGAAGATATGGCCTGGGCAACGATAGGTTCTGCAGCATTGCTGTAAACCCGGACTTTCAAGTGTTTGATGGTTGAAAAATAAAGGAACATATACGCTGAAGAACATGCGACTACAATGGCTATGAAAACCCCCAGGGCTCCCAACCATCCTATTCTGAGCCATCCGTCTTCCACCTTCATGATCGCAAACAGGCAGGCCAGAGAGACCGTGGCAACAATCAGCGGATGTACTTCATGTTCCCGGGCCAGCGGGGACATACTGGCTATGGAATAACTGATGGTCAGCAGCATTCCCATGGCCATAATGGCAAAAGTGCCCTGGTGCACATAGGTTCCTAATAAACGCCAGTTTTCACCAAACATGCCGCTCATAAAATCCTGGTAGGCATTGATGGGCAGGTTATTGATAAAAACCGCAAAAGACCCCAATATCATCATTGGGATCATAAGCGTCAAGCCCCGGCGTATGGCTATGGCAAAGGGATGATTACTCAATGAATTAACAACATCATTAA
>DATMYB010000164.1:0-3954 GCA_035561215.1 Syntrophomonas sp.
GGTGTTCACAAAATGCGTATAATTTTCATATTGTAAGATATAGCTTCTGCGTGTTTAAATGGCGGAAGAAATGAGGGAGATTATAGAATGTCGAAGGAAAGTGATACTGGCGCTAACGATGTGACGGGGGCGAATAAGGCGATTTTGCTGCCGGTCTGTAGTTTTTGCGGGCAGGTTCCGGAACGGGGGATCAAAGACATAATTAAAGTGGGGAAAGCCTGGTTATGCTCAACCTGTGAGGGCGGAATCGCGAGATTGGAAGTGGGTTCGTCTGATTACGGTATAATGATTGAAAAAATGAAAAGAGCATGGAAATAATCGCTTCAGTCAAAAAGGCGCGGCTGCACTAAGGAAATACCGGCAGATTTTTTCGGGGCGGTTGCCTGAGGGGCGAGAGACTTTGCATTATTGTTTAACGGCGGTGTACAAGCTATGTTATTGAATTTGATCGCCTCATTATGCCATCGCGCCAGGTTTTTAAGTGCCTGCAGCTGTTCCTGATGACCGGTGCGGGATTTGCGCAAGGCTTTGTTTAAAACGTTGTAACTGTTTTCAATGTCGGCCTCGTTTACGGGAAAAGGAAAACCGTCTTTGCCCCCGTGGGCAAATGAGTAGCGAACCGGGTCGGCATAACTGGCCTCAACGCCGAAAGCCACCTCCGCCACCAAACACAGGGCCCGCAATGTACCGGGACCCATGCCGGATATATTCAGAAGCTGCTCGAAATTCTGCGGTTGCTGTTCGTAAGCGGCGTGCAGCGCTTTATTCAAATAGGAGGTTCGGGGAATATGATGAGGGCGCGGCATTTTCAGATGGCGGCAGTCCTCATTTATTTTTTCCATTTCTTTTATGATTTTTTCCGGAGCAGTGCAAGCGATATCACTGCTGGTCCGGTTAAGCTGTTGGTTATCGGCGGCGACCATGTTCAGCGTATCGCCGCTGCAGTCGCAGCAGATAGCCGCCTGGGGCGTCAGGGTGTATGATTCCATAACGGTACTCAGCCAGTGATAGCGGCGGGCCTGAAGCACATCTTCGTTCATGCCTTGCTGAATTACTGCCCATTGTCCCTGACGGGTGAAGACGAAGCAATGATGATATACCTGGTAACCGTCCTGAACGGCCGCGCTGTCTACCTTAGCTGACATTTTACTGGCATAAACCAGGTCTTCAGCGTTGACGGCGAGAGGATATTTATCCGCCCATTTCTGAATCTCCACCGGAGTATGGAGGGCAACTTTGCCTTTGCCTCCGGCAATAAACAAACCTGCCTGTGGCCCTATTTCCGCCAGACCTTCTTTCAAAGCTCCGCAGACGGTGGTGGTCACTCCGGACGAATGCCAGTCGAAACCAACCACACACCCCAGTGCCTGAAACCAGTACGGGTCGCTCAATCTTCTCAACACCTCTTCAGTTCCCTGATCCTCAATTATAACTTCAATAATGGCTGCTGATAGAGCTTTCATATGGGTGAAAAGCCAAGCCGGGCATTTGCCCCCGTGAAGAGGCAGGTTGGCAGTGCCGGTACGCATATCATTTACTCGCTTTCATCGAATTTTTTTTAGTATAACATAGCGGTATCCTAAAAGAACATAAGTTCGCATAAAATAATAGGTAAAAAGCGTGCCGCTCTGCGTTTTCTAATAAACGTTTTGCGGCACGCCTAGTGTACTGTATCACTCACATTTCGGCAAATGACTTGTCTGAATTTCCATCTGCTATGTTGTCGTCGCTCACCATAGCTACGGCTATGGTGAGCGACGACCCCTTGCAGACTGAAAATTCATCCTACGTCCTTTATCCAAAAGTGAATGAGACAGTACACTGATTAGCTGGTTATTGATAAACTGACTTACTGAATGTTAATTGGTAAACCACTGGGTTACGTACAAGTAGCTTCCTTTTTGGTAGAAGCCCAGGCCTACTTTGCCAAAGTTGGAACTGAGTATATTGGCCCTATGTCCGGAAGAGTTCATAAAAGCGCTATAAGCGCCTTTGACACTGGTATTGAGGGCAATGTTCTCACCTGCTGCGGTATAGCTGATTCCCAGACTCTGCATCATGCTAAAGGGGCTTCCGTAAGTGGGGGAAGTATGGCTGAAGTAGTTGTTTTCGGCCATATCCTTGGATTTCAAGGAAGCGCCGTTGCAAAGAGATTTGTCGAGAGTCAGTGCCGATAGCCCGTTGGCCTTGCGGTCAGCATTTATGTATCCCAGCATTTCCGTTTGCATGGAGTTGAAGGATGAACTGCCGGAAGAGGTCGTCGAGCCGTTATAGACTTTAACATATCTGCCGTCCACACATCCTACCGTATCCTTACTGTTTTTCACCACATACCAGTTCCCGATTTTGCCGATGACGTTCAGCACTGTTCCCTTGGAGTAAGTGGTGATCACGCGATGACTGCTGGTGGCTCCGGTCCTGAAACTCAATGATTTGACGTTTACCTGCACCTGCTTCACACTGGTAGTGGTAAAGGCGCCTGCGACTTTATTGACTGTGGCAGGTTGGCTGGCGCTGGTGCTGTACAGAGGAATAAATAGAAAAGACAATATTACAATGAATGACAATAATTTTTTCAAGATTGTCACCTCCTTGTTTTTCATTATTAACTGATAATCGCTATTGTTTCCAGCGGTAAATAAAACCATTGACAGAAAACGGGCGGTAACTTAACTGGTACTGATAGGGAAAGCAGAGGCGGTAATCAGGAGATCCAAGCGGATAGTTCTTTATATCAGATTCGGTTTATGTATATAATTACAGTTGTATTTATAATCTTGTGGGATGCCACAGGCTGAAGAGAAAATGATTCAAATATACCGAGGCGGTAAGGGCAAGGCCCGGAGGGAGATAAAGCAATGACGCCTGTTTATTTACAGAAGGAGTAGCGGATTAATTATGAAAGTATTATTACTAAGACACGGCCAGACAGAATGGAACGTACAGCACAAATACCAGGGGCAGACCGATATTGAACTCAACGAAAACGGCCGGGAGCAGGCTGCTAAAGTAGGCCGGTATTTACGCGAAAATGAAAATATTGAAGCCATTTACTGCAGCGACTTATCCCGCAGCCGGGAGACGGCAGAGCTAATCGGTCATGAGTTGCAATTGCCGATTCGGATTGATAAACGCCTGCGGGAACGTGGCTTTGGTCACTGGGAGGGTATGACCTATGAGGAGGTCTGCCGCTTGTATCCCCAGGAAGCGGAAAGTTGGCAGAAGGATAGCATGATCGGTAAAGTGCCGGGGGGAGAATCAGTGGTTGAAATCTTAGATAGATCCTTGCCGCTGCTGGACGAACTGGCGCAAAAACATAGGGGCACCGTGCTGGTAGTCAGCCATGGGGGGCTGATTAAAACCGTGCTCAATCATTTGCACGGCAACGACGAATGGGATATCTACCTGTTGCCGTCATCGATTTCCAGCCTGGAATGGGATGGAACGAAATACGTCCCGCAGGTAATCGGTTTTTTACTGCCGGATGAAGCGTAAAGCCCGCTGTAACATGCTGGGCAGCGGGCTTTATCCAAGCGTGATCACTTAGCTGCTAAATCTTATTTAACGGGCTCATTGTATTTCCATAAGCCGCTGTGACCTTTACTTCCATCTTTATAATATACAGTACCGGTTCCATGCCGCAGACCTTTGTGGTATTCTCCTTCAAAACGCAAGGTGCCGTCTTTGTAATATTCTTTGCCGTGCCCTTCTTGTTTGCCATTTGCCCAATCGCCTTCATACATGCCGCCGTCGCGGAAGGTAGCTTTGCCTTTGCCGTTTGGTTTGCCGTCTTTTACCTCTCCCTTGTAATCCACGGTGATCGTATAGCGAATTTCGAAATCGGCTATTTCCGTCGTCATTCCACAACCCCCTCCCATGCAAAATTTTAGCTATAATTTATCATAGCATGGAAACGATTGCTTGAATATCAGAAAATGGAATATAATACATAAA
>DATMYB010000165.1:0-2057 GCA_035561215.1 Syntrophomonas sp.
ATTTTAGGGGAGACAAACTATCAACAGGTGCGGATATAAAAATATGTTTTTGCATATAAAAAAAGGTGTCGGAACCTATGGTCCCGACACCGCAGTTGTTAAACCTGTGCCCAAGCTATTCATCATACATGGCGTCAATCAAGTGCTGGTATTTTTCCTGTACCACTTTGCGCTTCACTTTCATGGTGGGGGTAATCTCTCCGGTCTCCTGAGAGAATTCGTTCTCCAGTAGGGTAAACTTTTTGATCCGCTCCACCTGACCGAGACCCTTTTGCCGTTCTTCAATAATATTCCTATAGAATTCGATTACCTGGGGATGATTGATCAACTCTGCCCGGTTGGCAAAAACAATTCCGTTTTTATTCGCCCAATCTTCCAGATTCACAAAGGTAGGAACAATCAGAGCGGAAACATATTTCCGGCCGTCCCCGACCACCGCTATATATTCAATAAAATGATCCTCCGCCATCAGCGTTTCAATCAATTGGGGCGCTATATTTTTACCTCCGGAAGTGATGATAAGGTCTTTTAACCGGTCGGTTATAAACAGATACCCGTCTTCATCAAACCTGCCGATATCTCCGGTCCTGAACCAGCCGTCTTCGGTAAAGGCCTCTTTAGTGGCCTCAGGTTTTTTATAGTATTCTTTTATGATGTTGGGTCCTTGGGCCTGGATTTCTCCGGCATCAGGATCGATCCTGACATCCACCAGCGGCGCGGTCGGGCCCACTGAGCCGAATTTAAAACAATGGGTGCCGTTCATGGCCAAGACCGGCGAAGTTTCGGTAAGACCATATCCTGAGGTGATCAGCACTCCGCAATAGAAAAAGAATTTTTCGATTTCCGGGTTAAGGGGGGCGCCGCCGTAATTAAAGTGGTGGAACCCGGTTCCGAACAGCGCCCGCACCTTATGCAGCACCAGCTTGTCGGCAATCTTTCTTTTCAGGGCAAGCCAGCCTCCCGGCTGCACCCCCGCCAGGATCAAATCGCCATGTTGCTTAGCTACCGCCACCGACCAGTGAAAGATTTTCTGTTTCAGGGGCGGAGCATCTCTAATACCGGTATACAGTGTCGAATATATTTTTTCAAATAAACGCGGGGCGGCATTCATCACCGTAGGGTTCGCTTCCACCAGATACTGCAGTATTTCATTGTGGTCCTCGCAGTAATAAAGCTGCATGCCCATAGACAAAATACCAAAAGACCACGATCCCTCCAACACATGGGTCAAGGGCAGCATGCACATGGAGGAATCTCCTTCCACAAAGCAGCCCAGCTCGGTATATCTGCCGACGCCCCAGGCGTTATGCATCATGGTCTTGTGGGTATGTACAGCGCCTTTCGGCTCCCCGGTGGTGCCGGAAGTATAAATGATTTCGGACATGTCTTCATAACCGGCTCGTTTCATTATGTTTTCTATATCTTTACTTCTTGACTTTTTTCTCCCGGCTTCGAGAAAATCATCCCACATGATTACGCGTTCATCCGCATGGATCCGGGTACCGCGATGGAATACCACGATCTTTTCCAACGAGGGACATTTATCAAGCAATGGATAGGCCTTGTCGTAATGAACCTGTCGTCCCACAAACAGCACTTTAACCTCGGCATCATTTATGATGTAGGCGGTTTCTTCCTCCGTATTGGTAGCATAGATCGGCACGGTAACGCATCTCATCAGCAGCGCTCCCAGATCCGAAAGATGCCACTCCGCCCGATTGGCTGAGAAGATCCCTACCCGGTCTCCTTCCTCAATCCCAGCATTGAGCAGTGCCGAAGCAACCGCAAACATAATCTCGCTCATCTGGTTCCAGGAAAAAGTCTCCCATGGGCCGTACGGCTTATGATGCAGTGCTGGCAGATCACCGTATTTTTTAGTAAAATTAACGACCATGATGGGATATGTCTGCCATTGGTCCAAGTGCTGTTGAAACTCTTGCTCTAATTCTGCCCGCTCTTTTTGGTACTTTTCGGTGTAATTGATCCGTGGCGGTATAGCCTTCAAAGTATCGTAAGCCATCTCCTACCTCCTTAAAACTTTTGTAATTAATTAATTG
>DATMYB010000166.1:0-22743 GCA_035561215.1 Syntrophomonas sp.
CCTTAAACAGTTATTATGCCATTTAGTCGCTTACTATCCCCGATTTAAGCCGGCAATATATTAATTCAATTTTCTTTTGGGGTAGCCGTTTACAATCTGGCATGATATTTGCTAATAAATTAGATAACGCGAAAACAGAAATAACTTTCACTAAAAGACGAGGAGGTAAAAAATGAAAATCGTTGCGTGTGTAAAAGCCGTACCCGAAGAACAGGACATTATAGTAAAAAGCGACCATACACTGGATCTAAGCAAAGCTGAACTAAAGGTAGGTCAGTATGATTTGAACGCAGTTGAAGCCGCAGTCCAGTTATCAGAAGCAACCGGCGGGATCGAGCCAACGATAGTAACAGTAGGAACCCTCAAAGGACTTAAAAATTCCAAACTGCAAAAAGCCATGTTATCACGCGGAGCCAAAGAATTGTTCGGCGTGGCCGATGATAGCCTTGATGGCATAGACAGTTTGGCTACTGCCAAAAACTTGGCCGCCGCCATCACAAAAATCGGCGAGGTTGACCTGATTTTATGCGGCGAAGGTTCCGGTGATATATATTCCCAGCAGGTAGGATGTATTTTGGGACAACTTTTAGGTTACGTAACCCTTAATGCCGTCAGTAAGATCACTCCCAAAGAAGACAAGCTGGAGATAGAAAGAACCTTAGAGGATGAGATCGAGATATTAGAGATATCATTGCCCGCAGTCTTATCTGTAACTACCGACATAAACAAAGCCCGCATACCTGGCTTAAAGGAAATTCTGGCCGCTGGCAAAAAGCCATCAACATTATGGGGTGCTGCTGATTTGGAAATGATCAGGGAGAGTAGCATTGAAATCATTAGCACGCTAGCACCGCCCCAGACTGATCGCAAAAAAATAATAATCCAGGGTGATAGTGAAGATAACATTAATGAACTGTTTGAAAACCTTCGAAAAATTTTATAGGGGGTAAAAGAGTGAATAAATTAGCAACAGTATTTGTAATAGCCGAGCATACAGATGCCATGAAAGAGCTTGTAAGCGCCGCCTGTCAATTGGGGGAAAAGACAGCATTGATCTGGGCCGGAGATAAAAACCAAGCCGATGGCGCCGATACCGTCTATTATCTGGGCGACCTCCGCCCAGATCGTATCTTGGAAAACTATATCCCCACTATTGTAAACCTTATCAAAAATGAGCAGCCCAACCTGCTTTTAATGGAGAGCAGCAAAAAGGGGCGTTTATTAGCTGGCATAATAGCTGCCGAATTAGGTACCAGCGTTCTGACCGATGCGACTGAGATCGCAGTCGACAACGGTGTAACCACCAAACGTATGGTATACGGGGGAGCCGCCTTCCGTACTGAACGTTCCAATGCCACCACCGCGGTAGTAATACTGAGTGCTGGAGCGTTTGACGCCATTGATACAGGTAAAACGGCCAACATCGTTGAGGTTGCCTTTGTCGCACCGGCCCATGAGATTAAATGTCTGGAGAAACGTCGGAAACCAGGTGAGACCGTTAATTTGCGCACCGCTAAGAAGATTGTTGCTGTTGGGCGTGGCTTCTCTGCCCAGGAAGACCTGAAATTAGCCCAGCACCTGGCTGCTGCTATTGGGGCCGAAATCGGCTGTAGCCGTCCCATCGCCGAGGAAGAAAAATGGATGGACAAGGCTCGTTACATCGGGGTCTCTGGCGTTATGCTCAGACCCGAGCTATATATTGGTATCGGCATTTCGGGTCAAGTCCAGCATATGGTCGGGGTCAACTCGGCCCGCACGATTGTTGCTATAAACAATGACAAGAGCGCTGCCATTTTTAAACAATGCGATTACGGTATAGTAGGCGATCTAAAAAAAGTTTTGCCTTCCCTGGCTGCCAAGTTTAAATAAATAATCATCATCCCTTGGTAATTACTCCTCTCGGATCAGTGGCGGTATGCACAACAACGTCGTGAATGGCGCCATTAATCCGGGAGGAGAAAAAATAACTCAAAGTGATTTTCCAGCGAGAAATAGACCTGTTTCCTTCCCCTTAGAGTGGGGGTACATCCCTTTAGATCGGCAGGGAGCGCAGCTCCTTTTTTTCAAGTGGTGACCGGCTGCTATGAAGGAAAAGCGTGGTTAGGGTTATCACCATTACTGATATCCCTTCACTGCTGTTCTCCGGTATAAACCGGCCTGCGATGGGCTCGTAATACCCGCAGATGATGGAAACAAGAGAACAATGAACGGTTGCGGACAGATATTGCCAAAACTTCGGCAGACCCGCTAAAGAGCCGGAAATGACGATAAGGATTCATGTATAATGCCCCTGATCATAGCCCGACCGTTGATCTCGAAAGCGTAATCCGGCTGCATATTTTTCAAAGCCTCATCACGAAAATCCATTTTATATTTTATAAAGATTTCATCTTCATCATATCCCGCTTTAATAAGGGCCAAGATAAAGTCTCTGCTCGCTTGGGCCGCCTGTATGGCTTTGTCCCAATACGCAGGTATTTCGCTTTCATGTACCCACCCGAAATGAGGCGATATAATAAATCGCGGCTTGGCTTCCCGGCAGCGGTTGATGGAAGCGATCGCCTCGCCGTAGCTGTTGATAAAGGACGAATATAGCTTCCCTGATTCGCTGATGGTCCCGGTGGTCTCACTGGCAAAAATAACCTCGCGGTTGATCAAAAACGATAAAGAGCACTTGGTATGACCCGGCGTTTCCAGCACATCCACACGCATGCCGCCTAAATCCAGCCAACTCCCCTGTGCGACGGCACGGTCCACTTTCATTAGATCATCGTCATAGTCGGTTATGGGAAGGGCGCCATAATAGCGCGCGGTATCCTGACCGAGTTGCTTAATTTGTTTTAAAGCGCTGGGCTTGTTTAAAATCTTTTGGGCGTACTCCGCCGCCAGCACTTGCAGGTCGGGCCATACCATCCTTAAATAAGGCACGGCCCCAATATGATCATAATGGGAGTGACTTAGCAGGACATAATCCAGCTTTCTTCCCTCGGTCAGCAACGCCTGGATACGGCTGATAAGCAGATCAGCGCAGTAGGCCATGCCGCAATCCATTAACGCGGTTTTATGATCCCCTATCAGCAGAAATGAAGAGCTGCTGCCTTGACCAACGGTTGCATCGATGATTTTCTCCATATCGTCTTTCCTTGATAATCTTTCATTTTTCTTCGGCGATTTACCCCAGCCGATATCCATTTCAAAGGGCCCCTGCGGGAAATTTCGCTTTCCAGTATAGTAGTTTCCCTGAGATTCTGCAAGTTCCGCCTTCCAAACAGCCGACATAATTTAATAGGTTCATTCTCTATCTGTAAGTCTTTGTTTTTCCATTCCAGTTCTGCAACCCTGTCCCGCAGCGCTTCTTCCGGTGTACGGCTTGGCTGCGATCCTACGCGCTTTCCCCTGCGGTCTTCCAGCCCGGCGGGCCCTATTTTTTCATGCTTTATCTCTCAAGTCCTACAGGTCTACGGACGTCTTTGTCATTTTGTCCCTGTCTCCTGTTTTGTTCAAGATTTACGATTAGTAGGGTCCCCTCGTTCCAGCAGCGTTATCCGCCTTCATTGCTACTACGAACCCATCCGTCACCCTCTCGTTTTTCTTCCCATTTCCCGCTTTTGTGGTATAGGCTTACCTTGCTTCCGCGATTTTTCGTCGGAACGAGGAGGCTTCTCCTGCTGAACATACCAGCCTTTGCTTGACATACAACCGTCCCCTTGATACAAGCCGGCGTTTATTGCACCTTGCTCTTAAATTTTTTTCTGAGCATATACCTTACTGACAGCAACGGGCTTATAAAGATCATTTTGGGGCCCGCATAACGCATAACCGCCTTGATCCTATCTCTCATTTCCGGTTGGTAACAATGTACCGGGCACGCCGAACAGACCGGCTTCTGCTCTCCGTAAAAGCAATGGTCGATGCGTTGCAGGGCATAATGCAAAAGCTGCGCACACTCATCGCAAGGCTCTTCTCCCCGGTTATCATGCACTTCCCGGCAATAAATCCCTATCATTTTTTTCAGTGTTTCCGCTTCCAAACGTCTGGAAAAAGCCATCGTCGCTTCCCTCACTTTGCTCTTCATGCCAACCGCTTCCTGTTACCGGCAGCAGGAGGAGGACTCCTTTGCTTCCCGCGTGGTTGGCGCCGACGGAGAAGGATGGCCGGCGCGGCCATTTTCTCCGCGGAACTGCGCCGCCCGTTCCGTACATCCTGGATTCCCGGAATTTCGTAACGAGAATACCGCAAGCCCCCATAAATACTGAAAAGTTGGCTAGTTATGAATTCTTGACATAACGATAAATTTTATTGTGAAATAATCAGCTTTATGAGTGATTTAACCGGCTCTTAAGAGGAACCTTGTTATGAATCGGCCGGGAATCCAGGGTACATACGAAAGCGTATGAAATCACGCTCTGCTGTATCCAATTTCAGTTTTTATAAAACCAAAATTGGATACAGCAAATCTCCCGCTGCCCCTGCGCCCGTTGACACAAGAAAATCGTCCCCTGGCGCGCTTATTTTCGGCGAGAGGCCAGTTCCGCGAAGATCTCATCCAGGGTGACGTCCTGCTCCACCAGCAGCACCAGCAGGTGGTAGAGCAGATCGGAGGTTTCGTAGACCAGCTCGGATCTGCTGCGGTTCTTGGCGGCGATGATTACCTCGGCGTTTTCCTCGCCGACTTTTTTCAGGATCTTGTCGATGCCCTTAGTGAACAGGTAGGTAGTGTAGGAACCCTCCGGCAGTTGGGCCTGCCGTTCCTTAATCACGTCGTAGAGCTCAAACAGAATGGCGCTGTCAGCCTTTGCGCCTGTCATTTCCGAATTGCAGGCTTGGGCTCCGCCTTCGTGACCGCAACCGCCGGCTGGGGTTGCCGCAGTCGCCGGGTTTAATCCCCGCAGTTCAGCTCCCTGATTCTGAGCGGCGGCTTGGGTACTGATTGCTGCCCGGTTCGCTGTTGCCGCGCCGTCTTGTTCACGGTCATGGGAATCTGGTGGAAGCGGAGGAACCGTCCCCTGGCTTCCGTACACCGTCGCCGGATCGAAGACCTGGGGTTCCACTTCGCGGCCGTCCCGGTCCCGGTAGAAACAGGAATAATGGCCGGTGTGGCAGGCGGCGCCGGTCTGCTCCACCTTGATCAGCAGGGTATCTCCGTCGCAATCATAAAGGATCTCCTTTACCTGCTGCACATGGCCGGAGCTTTCCCCTTTCATCCACAATTGCTCCCGGCTGCGGGAATAAAACCAGGTCTGGCCGTTGGCCAGGGTCTTGTCCAAGGCGGCGGCGTCCATGTACGCCAGCATCAGCACCTGCCCGCTGCGGGCGTCCTGAATGATGGCCGGAACCAGACCGTGGGCGTCGAATTTTATATCGTCTTTCATCATTTCTAATCGCAACTCCTTTGCTCGTCTAAACAATCCAACCAAGGGACGTTCATTTTGTTTGATTTCTGCTGAAAATCATAGTTGGTTAGT
The DNA here is from genome assembly GCA_035561215.1 of Syntrophomonas sp. Lineage (GTDB taxonomy): Bacteria > Bacillota > Syntrophomonadia > Syntrophomonadales > Syntrophomonadaceae > Syntrophomonas_B. The sequence goes on from DATMYB010000166.1 coordinate 5,466, forward strand.
TGAATGTACAAACATTCCGTCGCCAGGCTCAGCGCCAAGTGCTCCTCCATGTTTATACATTCAACGCGATAGTCCAACCGGAGCAGGGGGACGGTCCTTTTGCTACCAAAACCGCTTCCACGTTTCCCCTACTTTCTAATCGCAACTCCCCGGTTCGCCAGGTACGCTTTGGCCTGGGCGATGGTATAGTCCCGGTAGTGGAAGATGGAGGCGCTTAACACCGCGTCCGCTCTTCCGCTCACGCAAGCGTCGTATAAATGTTTCAAACTGCCGGCGCCGCCGGAGGCGATCACCGGTATGGGCAGCATGTCCGCCACCGCCGCGGTCAGCTCCAGATCGTAGCCGTCCCGGGTGCCGTCCCGGTCCATGCTGGTAAGCAGGATCTCCCCTGCCCCCAGGCTCTCGGCTTGCCGCGCCCACTCCAGCACATCCAGGCCGGTAGAGGTGCGGCCGCCGTTGATAAATACTTCCCACCGGGGGGAACAAGTTTCCTCAGCGCGGCTGTTACTTCTGCCTCCGCTATCAAGCGCCACGCTTCTTACACTGTCAGTTGCCGCATTTTTCAGACCGTAAGCCGCGCTGCTGCCCGTTCCGCTTTTGGTGGCGTCAAACGCGGTGCTGTTCGTACCGCTTCCCGGGTCGTCTATTATGTTGCTCGTGTCGCGCCTCAATACGTCAGACGCTCCGCTGCTCGTTATGTCGTATACAGCGTTACCCACGCCATGCCCGGCGCCTTCAGTTTCCGCGTATTCCGCACCATGCCCGGCGCCGCCAGCCGCTCCCTTCCCTGCGGCTTCCTCCGGAAGCTTGCGCCGGCGGGCGTCGATGGCCACTACGATGCACTGCCGCCCGAAGCGCCGCGCCGCTTCCTTAATAATGGAAGGATCATGGACGGCGGCGGAGTTGATGGATACTTTGTCGGCGCCGGCGTTCAAAATCGCCCGGATATCGTCCAGGGTGCGGATGCCGCCGCCGACGGCGAAAGGTATGAAAACCTGCCGGGCGGTGTTGCGAACCACGTCGATCATGGTGCGGCGTCCGTCGGAGGAGGCGGTGATGTCCAGAAACACCAGTTCGTCCGCGCCTTCTCTATCGTAGTAGGCGGCCAGTTCCACCGGATCGCCCGCGTCCCGCAGGTTGACGAAGTTTATCCCCTTGACCACCCGCCCGGCGTGTACGTCCAGGCAGGGAATGATTCGTTTAGCCAGCATTACCGTTCCTCCTTTGCCGCCCCCCGGGCTTTCTGCGTGTGAATTTTACCGTCATACCGATGATGGCGCCGCCGACTCCGGCGGCCGCCGACTCTCGCCGGTCCATAGCCTTAACCGCCTGCCCGGCGTGTACGTCCGGGCAGGAGATAATTCGTTCAGCCCGCATCACCGTTCCCCTTTTGCCGCCTGCAGGGCGTCCGGCAGCTGGATTTTGCCGTCGTACAAGGCTTTGCCGATGATGGCGCCGCTGACTCCGGCGGTCTCCATGGCCTCCAGCCGGAGGATATCGTCCACGCTGGTGACGCCGCCGGAGGCAATGATCTGCAGCCCCGACTGCCGGGCCATGGTTTCGATGGCCTCCAGATTCGGCCCCTGCAGCAAACCGTCCCGGGAAACGTCGGTGTAAACGGCGGTTTCTATGCCCAGTTGCCGCATTTGCCAGGCGAAATCCAGGGCCGGCAGGGAGGATTTCTCCACCCAGCCTTCGATAGCCACCATACCGTCCCGGGCGTCCAGGCCCAAAACGATCTTCTCCGGGCCGAAACGCCGCAGCAGTTCCTCCATGAAGGCGGGACTGGTCACCGCCCGGGTGCCGATGATCACCCGGCGGGCGCCGATCTCCAGCAGGCTCTCCACGTCCGCCAGTTCCCGCAGCCCTCCCCCCGTTTGAAAGGGGATGGTGATCTCTGCCGCAATGCGGCGGATGGCCTCCCGATTGCCGGAACGCCCCTGAAAAGCGCCGTCCAGATCCACGATATGCAGCCACTCCGCTCCCTGGGCCTGAAAGGCCGCGGCCAACGCCGCGGGGTCGGAGGAATACACGGTCTTGTTTTCGGCCTGGCCCTGCACCAGCCGGACGCACTGGCCCTCTTTTAAATCAATGGCGGGATATATGATCATGATTTCATCGCTCCGAAATTTCTTAATACTTGCAACCCGATATCGCCGGATTTCTCCGGGTGAAATTGGGTGGCGGCCAGATTGCCCCGCTCCACCGCGCACACGATCCGGACGCCGTAATCGGTGGTGGCGGCGGTCACGGCCTCGTCCGCCGGTATCACGTGGTAGGAATGGACGAAATAAAAATAGCTGCCCGGGGCAATGCCGGCGAACAACCGGCTGTCGGGCCGGATGCTGATGCTGTTCCAGCCCATGTGGGGGACTTTGAATCCGGCCGGCAACCGCAGCTTTTCTACCCGTCCGGGGATCACGTCCAGCCCTTTATGGACGCCGTCTTCGTAACCTTCGCTGAACAGCAGTTGGTATCCGAGACATATGCCCAGCAAAGGGGTATCGCAGCGGACCACTTCGTAAATGGCCTGATCGATGCCCTGCCGGCGGATATTCTTGATGGCGTCCGCGAAAGCCCCCACCCCCGGCAGGATTACCCGGTCGGCGGCCAGGATCTGTTCCGGGTCGGCGGTGATTATATTGTCCCGGCCGATTTTGGTCAAAGCGTTGCTGACGCTGGCCAAATTGCCCATGCCGTAATCGATGATGGCGATCATGGTTTTCTCCTCCTCTACAAACTCCCCTTGGAGGACCATACGCCCTCCACTCCCGGCGTTAAGGCAGCCGCCTGGCGAAAGGCCCGGGCGAAGGCTTTGAACACCGCTTCCACGATATGATGGGAGTTGTCTCCCCGCAGCAGATCCATGTGCAGGGTCAGGCCGGCCTGGTTGGACACTGCCTGGAAAAACTCTTTGACGTTTTCGCTGCTCATATTGCCCAGTTGGAGCGCGGGGATCTCCACCGCGTACTGCAGGCAGGGCCGGCCGGACAGGTCGATGACCACCCGGGCCAGGGCTTCGTCCATGGGGATCAGAGCCTGACCGTAGCGGTTGATGCCTTTTTTTTCTCCCAAGGCTTCCTTGATGGCCTGGCCCAGGCAGATGCCGATATCCTCCACCGTGTGGTGGTCGTCCACCTGGATGTCGCCGGCCGCGCTGATGGTCAGATCGCAGCGGCTGTGCACCGCGAACAGGGTCAGCATGTGATTCAGGAAGGGCACCGGCGTGGCGATCTCGTGGATGCCGCTGCCGTCCACATAAAGGGACAGAGTGATTTCCGTCTCCGCGGTTTTGCGGGAGATTTGACTGCTGCGGGTTCTGTCAATGTTACCGCTCATATTATCCTCCATACTACCATCCATGTTATCTATCCTTTCTCACCCGCAGGCTGTTGGCGTGGGCGGTAAGCCCTTCCACCTCGGCCAGCTTGATGATGTCGTCCATGTCTTCCTCCAGCCCTTCCCGCGAATAGTAAAGGATGCTGGAAGCCTTCATAAAGGTGTCCACCGTCACCGGGGAATAGAACCGGGCGGTGCCCCCCGTGGGCAGGATATGGTTGGGGCCGGCCAGATAGTCCCCCACCGGCTCGGGGGTGTGGGCCCCCATAAAAATGGCGCCGGCGTTGTGGATCTTGCTCAGCATTTCAAAAGGCTTTTCCACCATCAATTCCAAATGTTCCGGCGCTACCCGGTTAGCCACCGCGCAGGCCTCCGTCAGGTTTTTCGTCAGGATCATGACGCCGCGATCTCCTAAAGACTTGGCGATGATCTCCCGCCGGGACAGGGCGGCCATCTGTTTTTCCAATTCCTCTTCCACCAGATCCAGCAACTCCTCCCGGTCGGTGACCAGGACACTGCGGGCCAGCACGTCGTGCTCCGCCTGGGACATCATGTCGGCGGCCACATAAGCCGGGTCGGCGCTGTGGTCGGCCACGATCAGGATCTCGCTGGGGCCGGCCAGCATATCGATATTGACGTCGCCGTAAACCATCTTTTTGGCCAGGGTGACGTAAATATTGCCGGGACCGCTGATCAGATCGACCTTGCGAACCGTATCCGTGCCCCAGGCCAGGGCGAAAACCGCCTGGGCCCCGCCCATTTTATAGATCTCGGTCAGGCCCAGCTCCGCCGCCGCCACCAGGGTATAGGGATTCATTTTGCCGTCGGCGCCGGGGGGACTGACCATGGCGATCTCCTGCACCCCCGCCACCTGGGCGGGAATGGCGTTCATTAAAACAGAAGAAGGATAGGCGGCGGTGCCTCCCGGCACGTAAATACCCACCCGCTCCAAAGGCCGGAACAGCTGTCCCAGGACATTGCCTTTCGCGTCCGGCTCCATCCAGGAGTTGCGCAGTTGCTTGCCATGAAATTCATCTATATTGTCGATGGCCTTGCGCAGGGAAAAAATATAATCATCGTCCACCAGGTCGAAAGCTTCCTCGATCTCCGCTTCGCTGACCAGGAAGTTGTCGCGGTTGAGGTCGGCCCCGTCAAAACGGCGAGTCAGTTCGAACACCGCCGCGTCCCCCCGTTCCCGCACGGCTTGGGCGATTTCCTGCACCCGCTGCTCATATTGCCGCAGATCCTCCTGCTGGCCTTGCAGATAGGAGAGTATGTCGGCTTGATTCACCAAGCGCCTGATTTTCATTGGTTTTTTCCTCCCTTCACAATCATCCTCATTTTCTCTATCAAAGGCTGTACTTCCTGGTATTTGGTGCGATAGCTGACCCGGTTGGCCACCAGGCGGGTGGTGGAATCCATAATGGTGACCAGTTCCACCAGGTTGTTCTCCCGCAGGGTGCGGCCCGAGGACACGATATCCACGATCAGGTCCGACAGGCCCATCAGCGGCGCCAGTTCGATATTGCCGTGGAGGGTGATGATCTCCGCCTGCAGCCCGTGGTCGCGGAAAAATTTCTCCGCCACCGCCGGGAATTTGGTGGCCACCCGTTTATAGTTCAAATCCTGCAGGGACAGGTCCTTCATGGCAGCGGGAGCGGCCACCACAAAGCGGCAGTAGCCGAAGCCCAGGTCGGCCATTTCAAACAAATCCCGGCCCTGCTCCACGATCACGTCCTTGCCCACGATGCCCAGATCCGCCGCCCCGTGCTCCACATAGGCGGGCACGTCGGTGGGGCGGCAGATGATATATTTCAGGGGCGGCTCCCCCGGAAACGTAAAAATCATGCTGCGGCTGTCCGCGGTGATGCCCCCGCAGGGCAGCCCCGCCTCCTGCAGCAGCGCCACGGTGGGCTCCAACAACGTCCCTTTGGATAGAGCGATGGTTAAAAAGTTATCCATGTCATTTACCCCCCTGCCCTTCCTGATCCAGATAAATCAAGCTGAGATCCCGGCGGCCCCGCACCTTATCCTCCAGGTAAGCCCGGTCGTGACCCTCCAGGTCCATCTCCACCGTTTTGCCTTCCCGGCGCAGCCGCTCCGCCGTGGCCGCCAGGGCCCGCAGGCTGCGGCCTCCCAGCAGGACCCGCGCCGGCTCTTCCTCCGGGCCGTCCAGCACCAGCGCCAGCCGGTCCATCCCCAGGGCGAAGCCGGTGGCCGGACAGGGAAAGCCGAATTTGCCCGTCAAATGATCGTATCTGCCCCCGCCCAGCAGCCCATAGCCCAGTTCCGGGGAATATCCTTCAAAAATAACGCCGGTATAATAATCCAGATCCAGTTCCCGCAGTACGCCCATGTCGATGACGATATGCTCCGCCACGCCGTAGTCCCGCAGGGCTTCGTAAACCCGCACCAGATCCCCCGCCGCCTGCTCGGTGGCGGAGTTGCGCTCCAGATAGGGGATTTGCTTCAACACTTCCAGGCCCCCGTGCAGCACCGGCAAACGGGCAATGGCCTCTTTCCACGCGTCCGGCATGGCCAGTCCGGCCAAACGCCGCTCCAGCTCCACCAGATCCTTCTTCTCCACCAGCCGGCGGATCTCGTCTTTGTCGTCGCCGCCGATGGGCGCATCCGCCAGCAGGCCGTTGAAAATACCGATCTGATTGAGGCTGATTTTGAAATCCTGCAAGCCCAGTTCCTGCAGCAGTTTTACGGCCAGGCTGATGACTTCCGCGTCCGCCCAGGGCCCCGAGGCCCCCAGCAGCTCAACGCCGGTCTGCCAGAACTCCCGGTACTGGGCCAGATGGGGCTGCACATGGCGAAATACGTTGGCCGAATAAAACAGCCGCTGGGGATAGTCGGCCTCCCGCAGATGCATGGCCGCCAGGCGGGCGATAGAAACCGTCATCTCCGGCCGCAGGGACAAAATGCCCCCTTCCCGGTCCATGAACAGAAACAGTCGCTCCCGGTGCTTGCCGGCCCCGGTCTCCACCGCCTCCAGAAATTCAAAGGTGGGGGTCATGACCTCCCGGTAGCCGTAGGAAGCAAACAGCTTCATGGTTTTTTGTTCGAGTTTTCTTCGGTGTTTGACTTCTTCGGGCAGCAGATCTCGCAGCCCTTTGGGAATTTGACGATTGTCCATTATTAGTCCGACTCCTTCTGCAATTTATCAAGTACCCTGCGATAACCGCCGGCGCCGTAATTAAGGCAGCGTTTGACCCGGCTGATGGTGGCCGTGCTGGCGCCGCTGTTTTGAGCGATCACCGTATAGGTGGTATCCCGGTCCAGCATTTGAGCCACGTGCATGCGCTGGGACAGGGCTTTGACCTCGGCAATGGTGCAGAGATCGTCCAGAAAACGGTAGGCCTCCTCCTCGGTTTCCAGGCTCAGCAGCGCCTTGACCAGCAAGGCCGCGTTATCATCCATCCAACTGGCAGTGAATTTCATCCCATCATCCCTTTCCTTTCCTGTTCCCCCGTTGAAACTTGCCTCCCGCTCCGAGACGGCGGCAACTTTTATTTCAGATATCGTCCCGCATAAACAAAACCGGCCGGCGACGGTTATCAACGGTTCCGATCTGATCTTGCTTCACCAGCGGGACTTCTTTCTTTTCACCCAACCGGCCGCCCTTTTCCCTGCCCGCTTCTAATCTGGGCCGGAACCGGGTGTCGCCGGCCTACAACAGCCGGGTGTCGTTCATCACCAGTTTGAATTCGCATCCCAGATACTCGGCCGCGTGCTGGCACATCAACATTTTCGTCAGGAAAATCTCGAAGTACTCCATCACCGAGCACACGCTGATGTCGATCTGCAACTGCATGGTAATGATATGCTCCTCCGGCTGCACGATCACCTGGGAATCGGTGACGGCGTAATTGACCCGATCCCGGGGGGTAAATGCGGCGAAATCCTGCTTGCGCACCCGGGAGCGGTGCACGTCGGATTTGTCCGCCAAGGTCAGGGCCGCGGCCACATCATTGACGGCGCAGCCTTTGGCGTGCTCCTCGTGGTTACCGATGGCCCCCATGATCACCGCGATCTCTGCCGTATCCATCTCCAGCTCGGTCAGGACGTAAAAAGCGATCAGCGCTCCGGACATGCCGTGGCCGTAGCGGTTGACCAGATTGCCGATATCGTGGAGATAGCCGGCGATGGTCGCCAGCTCCACCGTTCTTTCCGGGTAGCCCAACTGCTCCAGGATCTCCCCCGCCAGGCGGGAAGTCAGCTCCGCATGGTGGAGATCATGCTCGATGGCGCCGATGTTGCCCAAAAAAGCATTGCCCATACTCATAAAATCCATAACTGTTTGATTGGTTTTCACCGTCTCCAAATTTACCAATACTGCCGCCTCCCAACGTTTCATTACTGCTTTACTTTGATACAGCGCTAAAGCATTTTGGTAAAAATGTAACCGGACATCGCTGTCCGGGTTATCATCTAGTAAACTGCAACAACTGCTAATTTGTCAACCCCCAAAACGACCCTTCGGGTACCACTGATGTGCCTTGCGGCACTATTAAGGTTGCGGATACTACTGATGTTCGCTTTGCTCACTATTAATGTTGCAAGAGCAAGGCCTTAGGGGAAGACCGTGATTCATCGGCAGTCAGCCCACCCTGACGGCACTATTAATGTAGCTTCGGGCTTCTATTCACCGGCTCTCAGGCTTCGCCTTCGATCGCCGGTACTCGCTGCCATATGGCAGCATCGTGCCGTTCGAGGCGCCAAACTGGCGCCGTCGGAAAGTACATAAGGTACGCCGATTGCACCAAAGGCACCACATATGTTCGCTACGCTCACCATTAAGGTTGAACGGGCTTTCCTTAATAACGCAGCTATTGAGCTCCCTTAATAGTGTTCTTGACCGAAGGTCAGAACACATCCGGTGTCCCCGCAGGGGGCAACCTTAATTGTTAATTCCCGTAGGGAATATAAAATAAGTGGTCCCCGAAGGGGGCTTTTGGGACGCTCTGGGCTGCTATCGCAGCGCTTTGCGGGCGATATCGCGGCGGTAGTGCATACCTTCAAAATGGATCTTCTCCGCTTCGCCATAAACTTTATCGATAGCCTCCGGGATCGAATCCGCCCGCACCACCACCGCCAGCACGCGGCCGCCGGCGGTTACCAGCCGATCGTCCTGCAGCGCCGTTCCGGCCTGGAATATCAGGGTGTCCTCCGCCAGTCGATCCAGTCCGGTGATGGCGTCGCCCTTCCGGTAAGCACCGGGATAGCCGGCAGAAGCCATCACCACGCCCACGCAGGCGCCGGCCCCCATCTCCAGCTTTTGGCCGGCCAGATCACCGTCGGCGGCTGCTTCCAGCACCGGCAACAGATCGCTTTTGATCATGGGCATCAGCACCTGGGCTTCCGGATCGCCGAAACGGGCATTGTATTCCAGCACCTTCGGTCCCTCGGCGGTAAGCATAAGTCCGGCGTACAGCACTCCCCGGTAGGGGCAGCCTTCCGCCTGCATGGCCTGAATGGTCGGTTCTATGACTTCCCGGATGATCCTCTGTTTCAGCTCCTCCGTATATAAGGGAGGATTGGTATAGGCCCCCATGCCGCCGGTATTGGGGCCCCGGTCGCCGTCGAAGATCCGCTTGTGATCCTGGGCGGCCAGCAGCGCCAGATGACCGCTGCCGTCGCTGATGGCGAAAAAGCTCAGCTCTTCCCCCTGCAAACATTCCTCCACCAGGAGCTTATCCCCCGCGGCGCCGAAGGCTTTATCCTTCATGATACTGTCGATGGCCGCGGCGGCCTCGTCAAAACTTTCCGCCACCACCACACCTTTGCCGGCGGCCAGACCGTCGGCCTTGACCACCGCCTGCCGACCCTGATCGAACAAACTGCGGGCAAATTCCCGGGCCGGTTCAGCCTCGTCGAATACTTCAAAACGGGCGGTGGGGATGGCGTATTTTTTAAACAGATTTTTCGAGAAAACCTTGCTGCCCTCCAGACGGGCGGCAGCGGCGCTGGGTCCGAAAATTTTCATTCCCGCCGCCTGAAACCGGTCCACGATGCCCAGCGTCAGCGGCGCCTCCGGTCCCACCACCGTCAGATCTATTTTTTCGCGGCCGGCGAAAGCGCATAAGCCCTCGATATCGTCCGCGGCAAGGTCCACGCATTGGGCCAGCCCCATCATACCAGGGTTGCCGGGAGCGGCGTATATCATGTCTACCTCCGGACTCCGGGACAATTTCCACACCAGCGCGTGTTCCCGTCCCCCGGAGCCGACCACCAACAGTTTCTTTCCCATTATGTTCTCCCTTCGCCGGTGTTTAATCGCTTGCCCTCGTTACACCGGCTCATTCTTTATAGGGTTAAGTATATGATGTCCGAATCTCCCCTTCTCACCTCATAGCGCCGCATCTTACGGACTTTTACGCGAAGGAAGGGAGTATTCCGGTATGTTAGCCTGCCGTTTTGGGGTTCGTTCTGCCTCGCCCCTTCCCCGACGGGATGGGAGCAGGGCGGCTAAAGTGCAATGGTGCTTAACTCGGATGGTTGATCAATTTGGTCAAATAACGGGCAATCATGGCATCATAAGCGGCGGTATGGGAAAAAGCTTCCAGGGCCAGTTGTCGGCGCATTTCCACGCTGACGCCTCCCGCCCGCAGTTGCTCCAGCACCGGGCCGTAGGATTCCGGTTTGACCACCACGATCACGTCGGCGTGGTTCTTGGCCGCTGAGCGTACCATGCTGGGCCCGCCGATGTCAATATTTTCGATGGCTTCCTCCTCGGTGACCCCCGGTTGGCTGATGGTCTTCCCGAAGGGATAAAGATTGACGGCCACGATGTCGATAGGATCGATCTGGTGAGCCCGCAATTGCTGCAAATGGTCGGGAATGCGGCGGGCCAGGATGCCGCCGTGAATTTTCGGGTGCAATGTCTTCACCCGCCCGTCCAGGATTTCGGGAAAGCCGGTTACATCCGAGACCTGCATTACTTTTACCCCGGCATCGCGCAAGGTCTTGTAGGTGCCGCCGGTGGAAATGATCTCATAGCCCAATTCCTCCAACCCCCTGGCAAACTCGACCACCCCGTCTTTATTGGAAACACTGATCAAGGCTCTCTTCAAAAAGTACTCCTCCCATCATTCATAACTGTCAATCGTGATCCACGAAAACTTTTCTTCCGTCTATGTATACCCGCCCTTCGGCCAGCCATTGCAGCACCTGACTATACAGCTTGTGCTCCCGTGCCAGAATGCGGTCGGACAGGTCGTCTTCCGTATCGCCGGGCAAAACCGGCGCCACCGCCTGGGCGATGATCGGGCCGGTGTCCATGCCGTCGTCCACCAGATGGACCGTGCAGCCGCTGAACTTCACCCCGTATTCCAGCGCCTGCCGCTGGGCGTGGAGCCCGGTAAACGAGGGCAGCAGCGCGGGATGGATATTCAAGATCCGGTGGGGATAGGCTTGCAGCAGTTCTTTGCCCACCAGCCGCATATAGCCGGCCAGCACCACCAGATCGATGTTTCGGGGCTTCAATTCCTCGATGATGGCACGCTCATAACCGGCACGATCCGAGAAATGACGGGAATCGATAAAAACCGCAGCGATCCCTGCCGCTTCCGCCCTCTGCAGGGCCATGGCCTCGGACTGGTCGCTGATCACGACTTCGATGGTAGCATTCAGCTCGCCCCGCCGGATAGCCTCTAAAATCGCCAGAAAATTACTGCCCCGGCCGGAAGCCATAAGGGCCAGCCGCAGGCAGCGAGGCTCCATTACTTTTTCCACTATTTGATCACGACCTTTGTCTGGGCGGCGGTTATGTTACCAATCATTATAGGCTGTTCCCCTTTCGCGCGCAAGCACTTTAACGCGTTATCATATTGCTGCGGAGCCACCGCGATGATAAAACCGATGCCCATGTTGAAAGTCCTGAACATTTCCGCCGGTTCCACCCGTCCCAGCCGGGCGATCATTTGAAAAATAGGCGGGATAGCGATAGCCTGGGCGCTGATCTCCGCGCCTAAACCGTCGGGGATGCTGCGCTGCAGATTCTCGGCGATGCCGCCGCCGGTGATGTGGGCCATGCCTTTCACCTCTGCTTGCTCCAGCAAGGCCAGCACCGACTCTACGTAAATGCGGGTCGGCGTCAGCAGTTCTTCCCCCAGGGTCCGGCCCAGTTCGGGGACGTGATCCTCCAGCTTTAGGCCCGCGCTTTCCAGCAACACCTTGCGCACCAGGGAATAGCCGTTGGAATGAATGCCGGAAGAAGGCAGTCCGATCAGCACGTCTCCGTCCGCCATGGCGCCCCCGTTGATCAAGCGGGATCTTTCCGCCGCGCCCACAGTGAAGCCGGCCAGATCGTATTCGTCTTCTTTATAGAATCCCGGCATTTCCGCGGTCTCGCCGCCGATCAGAGCACAGCCGGCCTGGACACAACCTTCACTGACGCCCTGAACCAGATCCTCCACCAACTGGGGCCGCAATTTGCCGAGGGCAATATAGTCCAGGAAAAAGAGGGGCTCCGCCCCGTGAACCAGGATGTCGTTGACGCACATGGCCACCAGATCGATGCCCACCGTATGATGGACGCCCATCAGCTGGGCGATCCTCAGTTTCGTGCCCACGCCGTCGGTGCCGGACACCAGCACCGGTTCTTGGTACTTACCGGGTTTCAAAGCGAAAAAGCCGCCGAAGGAACCGATATCAGCCAACACTTCCGGCCGGCGGGTCCGGCCCACCCATTTCTTGATCCGTTCCACCGAGTCATTGGCGGCGTCGATATCCACTCCGGCTTTTTTATAGCTTAAATTATCTTGATCCATCTTTGCCTCCTTCTAACAACCGCCGTCCGCTGAAACGGTCGGGGTTATGTCCCGGCCTGTAGCCGGCTGCAAGATTGGGGTATACTGCAACAGACCACTGCGGGTGCAGCGATCGGATTTATGTTCCAGCCTTTGGTAGGCCGAGTCTAATCGCACTGAAAGTGCGCGGTTTTCAAGCGATCCGCCGGCGGCGGGCTATGCTTCCGCCGTATCGGTCCCCGCCGCATCAATTCCCGCCGGGTAATCGCCGCTGAAACAGGCGGCGCAGTACATGTCGTCCTCGCTCTTGAGGGCCTTGAACATGCCTTCCATACTGATATAATGCAGACTGTCCGCGCCGATGAAGGCCCGGATCTCCTCGGTGTCCATGGTGTTGGCGATCAGCTCTTCACGGCGGGAGGTATCGATCCCGTAATAACAAGGGTATTTGGTAGGCGGCGAAGCCACCGCCATGTGCACTTCGATAGCGCCCGCCGCCCGCAGCATCTGCACAATTTTTTTGCTGGTGGTACCCCGCACGATGGAATCGTCCACCATAATGACCCGCTTGCCGGCCACGATGTCCGGCACCGCGTTCAGCTTCAGCCGGACCCCCAGCTCCCGCATGGCCTGGGTGGGCTGGATGAAGGTGCGCCCCACATAGCGGTTTTTCATCAGCCCTTCTTCAAAGGCCAGCCCCGACATTTCCGCATACCCCAGCGCCGACGCGGTGCCCGAGTCCGGCACGGAAATAACGATATCGGCGTCGATGTTGCACTCCTGAGCTAACTGCTTGCCCAGCTCGCGGCGGGCGCGGGTGACGTTGATCCCATCCAGGATGCTGTCCGGACGGGCAAAATAAATGTATTCGAAGATGCAATGGGCCTTGCGCCGGGGGCTGCCCAACTGCAGCGAGCGCAGACCGTCCTTGTCGATAACCACAATCTCTCCCGGCCGTATGTCCCGGATCAATTTGGCCCCCACCGTGTCCAGGGCGGCCGATTCCGAGGCCAGCACGTAATCACCGTTCAGTTCCCCCAGACACAGAGGCCTGATCCCCATAGGGTCCCGCACCCCCACCAGCCGGTCCTCGGTCATGATGAGCAGGGCGAAGGCGCCTTTGATGTCGATCATACATTTGGCCAGGGCGTCTTCCATTTTGTCCTGGGAATAGCGCGCCAGCAGATTGGCGATGATCTCCGTGTCGGTGGTGGTTTGAAACACCGAACCGTAAGTGGCCAGCCGTTGGCGCAGCTCCGCCGTGTTGGTCAGATTGCCGTTATGGGCCAGCGCCACCATCCCGTTCAGATAGTGGAACACCAGCGGTTGGGCGTTGACCAGGGCGCTGCCGCCGGTGGTGGAATAGCGCACATGCCCCACCGCGATTTGCCCCTTCAGGGCGTCGATATGACGGGCCTTGACCACGTCGGAAACCAGGCCCATGCCCTTGTGCAGTTGGATGCTGCTGCCGTTGGAAACAGCGATGCCGGCGCTTTCCTGGCCCCGGTGCTGCAGCGCGTACAGCCCGTAAAAGGTGGTGCGCGCCGCGTCGGTAGCGTGGGCCGGATGGTTCATAAAGATGCCGAACACCCCGCACTCGTCTCGCCATTTGCCTTCCGCTTCATACGCCTCATTTTCAAAATACATTTTCTTGCCCTCCGCCCCATTTCTCAGGTTCACTGACCGAACCCGGATTGCACGCCAATGATAAGGGATAAACCACCGACTGAAGCGGTCGGGTTTATGTTCCGACCGACCAACCGTCAAAAAATCTGTTCGTACCCAAAAGCCCAGGTTAAGCTAAATCGATGCAGGGAAGATAAAATCAGCTCAGCACCGCTTCGATGCGGCGCACCACTTCCTGATACGCCTCAGCTTCCTTGCCCATGTCCCGGCGGAAACGGTCCTTGTCCAGCTTTTCCAGACTGATTTTGTCCCACAGGCGGCAGGTATCGGGGGAGATTTCGTCGCCCAGAATGACCCGGCCTTCGTACAGGCCGAATTCCAGTTTGAAATCCACCAGGATGATGTTGATACTGTCGAAGAATTCTTTTAAGACCTGGTTGACTTTATGGGCCTGCCGGTCCATTTCCCGCAATTGCTCCGGAGTGGCCCAGCCCATCACCCGGGCGTGGTATTCGTTGATCATGGGATCGTGGAGCTCGTCGTCCTTGTAATAAAGCTCGATAATGGTATCGGCCAGCTCGGCCCCTTCCGCGACGCCCACCCGCTGGCTGAGGCTGCCGGCGATAACGTTGCGGACCACTACCTCCACCGGAATGATCTGCAGCTTTTTGACCACCGTGTTGCGCTCGTCGATCTGCTCCAGCAGATGGGTTTCCACGCCGTTCTTTTCCAGCAGCTTGAACAGCAGATTCGAAACCCGGTTGTTGACGATCCCTTTGTTTAAAATCGTACCCTTCTTCTGGCCGTCAAAAGCGGTAGCGTCGTCTTTGTATTTAATCAATACGGCCTTGTCATTATCCGTGGCAAAAACCTGTTTGGCTTTGCCTTCATAAAGGAATTCTCCCACCTGCATGTCCGTCATCCTCCCATAAATTTTGATCTACAGTCCGCTGCGTTCGAAAATATAGTCCACGTTGGCGGTATAAACGCCGTAATCAAATATCATATCCAGTTCCGCCGGCGTGATCAGTTCCATGATCCCGGCGTCGTCCAGCACCAGCTGTTTGAAAGGGACTTTCTCCCACCAACTGCGCATGGCGTTGTCCTGGACCATGCGGTAGGATTGCTCCCGGGACAGGCCCTTGCCCACCAGCGCCAGCAGCAATTGCTGGGAGAACACCAGCCCCAGAGTGGTTTCAATGTTGCGGGCCATGTTGTCCTCGTACACCACCAGGCCTTCCATAACTCCGGTAAATTTCTCCAGCATGTAGTCCAGCAGGATGCAGCTATCCGGAATGATGACCCGCTCCACCGAAGAATGAGTCAAGTCCCGCTCATGCCACAGGGCTACGTTTTCCAGGGCGGCAGTAGCGTTGCCCCGGAGCACCCGCGACAGGCCGGCCACTCTTTCACTCATCATGGGATTGCGTTTGTGGGGCATGGCCGATGATCCCTTTTGACCTTCTTTGAAGGGCTCCTCCGCTTCCAGGATGTCGGTGCGCTGCAGGTTGCGGATCTCGGTGGCCATTTTTTCAATGGAGCTGGCCACTACCGCCAGATTAGTCATAAAATCCGCGTGCCGGTCCCGCTGAATGATCTGGGTGGAAACCAGGCAGGGCCTCAGCCCCAGCTTATCGCAGACGTATTCCTCCACCCGCGGGTCCAGATGAGCGAAGTTGCCCACCGCGCCGGAAATGGCGCCGTAGGAGATCACTTCCCGGGCCTGCCGTAGCCGCTCGATATTCCGGTCCATCTCCGTGTACCACAAGGCCATTTTCAGGCCGAAAGTAGTGGGTTCCCCGTGGACGCCGTGGGTGCGGCCGATGCACAAGGTGTATTTGTAGCGCAGGGCTTTTTCCTTGATAGCCGCCTGCAGCCTTTCCAGCTTGGTCAGGATGATATCGGCGGAGTCGCGCATCTGCATGGCGATACCGGTATCGAGAATATCCGAGGAAGTCATGCCCAGATGAATGTATTTGGAATCGTCCCCTACGTATTCGCCGACATTGGTCAAAAAGGCGATAACATCGTGACGGACTTCGGCTTCGATCTCCGCAATCCGGGCCACGTCGAAACGGGCGCGTAAACGGATAGTCTCTACCGACTCCGCGGGGATGCGGCCCAATTTGGCCCAGGCCTCGCAGGCGGCGATTTCTATTTGCAGCCAGTTGTTGAGTTTATTTTCCTCCGACCAGACGGCTCCCATCTGGGGCAGCGTGTAACGCTCTATCATTTGGTCCCCTCCTTCTGCCGCAGGGAGGATTGTCCCCCGATTTCCTGCGGATACTGATGCTTTGGGCAGTCCCTCCGTCACCAGTAGGCGGCGGCAGGCCTGCGATGTATGTTTTATTTCGTTTTAGTTTTGTCTGCTTACGGGCCACTCATTCGTGCCTAATTATTTACGGCTGCTTGGCGGTTTAATGGCCGCTCATTTGGCCCCTTCTTTCTGCCGCAGATATTCCCCCGCGCCCAGTTCCTGCAAGCGCTGGTTTTTCTCCAACACCTCCGCGCTTAGTTGGCGGCGGTATTCGGCCAGCTTGTTTTTCACTCCGGCGTCCTTGAGTGCGATCATTTCCAGGGCCAACAAAGCGGCGTTGGCGCTGCCGTTGATGGCCACGGTGGCCACCGGAATGCCTTTGGGCATTTGTACGATGGAATAGAGCGAGTCCAGTCCGGAGAGCGTACTGGTCTTGATGGGCACGCCGATCACCGGCAAAATCGTGTAGGCGGCGATTACCCCCGGCAGATGCGCCGCGCCGCCGGCTCCGGCAATAATCACGTCCGTGCCGCGACTCTCCGCGGTGGAAGCGTAGGCGGCAGTTTCATGAGGCAGGCGGTGGGCCGAGCAAACCGTCACATCGTAGTCCACCCCGAACCGTTTCAGCATGTCGCAGGCTTCCTTCATAATGGCCAGATCAGAATCGCTTCCCATTATAATCCCGACTTGGGGCACAATTTTCATCCTCCTTCTTGTCCAACAAGGTTAGGTTGCATACATAATTTTTTACTGCAAATTGCAAAAGCCCGAGCGGATAGGTTTCTTAACCGAAACCTGTCCGCCTGGGCTTTTATCCCTATACGGTGTAGCGCCAATGGCGCCTGTGTCACTTGGACCTGGCCACGGCATCGTGCGGAACCCTAGACACACTTTCGTGTTTATATGATTATCTTGTCCATAGGTTGATATTAGCAAAGCTTGGCATGAGTGTCAACTTAAAGCGCGGGATATGAATAGCCATAGGCATCAAATCACTCAAGCCGCACCTCATGAATTGCTCGTTGGTAACAACCTTTTGAAAAAAGTGAACTAATACCAACTGGAGACTGTTTTAATCAATTCACAATTACTAGTAATTGGTTTAGTAGATGATTAAATGCGATATGACCATTATCACCTGTAAATAATTCATATGAGCAAACATAATGATTCTCTTGATTAGCAACATTAAAATAGACTCTGTTATTGGCACTTTCAGCTTTTCTAAATATGAAATCCAATAAATCCAAGGAAATATCAATGCGCCATTGTACCTTCTTTATCGCAGGATTCCCTATAG
>DATMYB010000167.1:0-3329 GCA_035561215.1 Syntrophomonas sp.
TCAGGGACAGTTTTAACGGGCGGTTGTCCGCAAGCTGCGGAAGGTCGAGGGTGTCAATGTATTTTAATGCATAGCGGGCAGCGATTTCCGGATTAAGATAAACGATGTTCTTTTTCAGAAACCGGCAGCATTCTTGCTTCAAAAGTTCCGTTTCATCCGTGGGCACTTCTGCAGGATCGTGCGGTTTCACGGCCAAACCGCTGATATATTTAATAAAATTGAGCTTGCCCTCTTCGGACAACAGCTTTGTTATATGGAAAAAAGGAATTTTCAAACCGCAGTCGATATTACCGACATAGGCCAGGATATTGTGGTTTCTGACCAGTTGGCAGTACCGTACGGAACGCTCCTTAACTTCGTTATAGTTGAGCGATTCTAAATGTATCCCGTCAAGCCCCATACGCTCAAGTTCTTCGTGGATCATCGTTTTGAACGCCTCGCTTGTGCCCGCGCCGGTAGCGCAGACGGTAAGTATGGCATTTCCGCGGACTGACGTCTGCAGTACTGGCTGACTTTTTTCCAGATATTCGTGATATATTGTACGTATGTCGTCCGCTTTGCACAACATTCTGGTAATATCAAGGGCCATCAGGGTAGTCACATTGGGCAGGGTGTAAACGGGGATTCCTGTTTCGGACATAGCTCGATCTCCCATTTGCACCAGCGAGCCCATATCGGCCAGAACGATAGCGCCCTTTTGCGGCGGTTTCGCTTGCAGTGCAGTTAAAAAATTACGGTAAGTATCTTCTACCGTTTGATCCAGCGGCGCGTCGATCCCTTTTGCCTCCCTGCAGTCCATCAATCTGTTGCACACGTCGGCAATGCTGCTGGCGGTACTTTTTCCATGAGCAATGATATACAGCCGGGGAGCGTCGGTATGTTCGTTATTATCAATTCCGGCCAACAGGAGGGCGATAAAATATTTTTCATCTGACGGTACGGAAATACCGAATCGAATTTCGATGTCTTCCACGATCTGCTGGGCCGCTTCCAGCTCACGGGCATGTTCCCGTTTGATTTCAGACCGCTGAACTTTTTTGTCATTGCTGACAGTTTTTTTGTTTCTCAACCTGTCCAGCAAAAACTTGATGTGGAAGGCCATTACCAGGACGTTTTTCTGAGTGGTCTGCAGCCCCAGGGCGTTACAGGCCACCTGCATAATCTCCATCGTAAAGTCGACAATTTCCTGGTCAACTGCCTTATACATTTCATGCAGGTTTACCTGTTTCAGGTTGAAATTATTCAATACGCGATTGTAGTAATCCTTAATATCGCCCACCAAGGCCGCTTCCAGATCTTTTTTTGTGCTGCCTTCTGCCGTATACCGGTTAATATTTTCCAGAAGTGCTTGATAACTCTGCTCATCGAACATGAGTCCGTTAGAATATTTTATTCTCCTGGACGGTGTGATGATGATATCGAAATCGTAGTTGCCCGGGAAATGCATGTTTTCCTGGTTAAGCACCTGCAAGCTGTCCCGGATGGGGGCGGACAGACAGCGATATTCCACGATAAGTTCATTTTGTGTGGTTGAATTATTCAAGAAGGTTCTCGCGCATAATACCTTGATCTCGGATGCCAGCTGGCCCAGGTTGCCGGGGTATTCATAGGAGGCTAGAGCCTTTATAACGGGCGGCTTAATGATAAAGGTACGTTGGATGGCGGTGGATTCTGCAACAAAAAATGATTCTACAGTCTGTATTTTCTCCTCGAGCGGCTTGGATCGAAAGGGAGGAAGACTGATGGTACAGGGAATCCGTCGGATAAAGGTCTTTAAGAGAACATTTTTGGGATCCTCGGTGGTGGCACCTATGATCAAAACCGTTGCCTTTCGCACTTTGTCGCTTTCTCCAAGTTTTCGGTACTGTCCCGTGTCGATCAGGTAAAAAAGCAGCTCTTGTCCCTGCGGGGGAAGTCGGTGGATCTCGTCAAGAAAAAGTATGCCGCCGTCAGCTTTTTCCACCATGCCTGCAGTTTCCTCGTCCGCGCCGGTGAAGGCACCCCTCACATGACCGAACAATTGGGACATCAACAGCTGAGGATTATGGTAATAATCGGCACAGTTGAATGCCACATAGGGATAATTCTTTTCCGTTTTTCCTAATGCTTTTAGTCCAAAATTATGCATTGCTTTGGAAAACAGAGTTTTACCGGTGCCGCTTTCACCGATAATCAGGGTATGCAGCCCATGGGGCGGATACGAGATTGCGGCTTTGGCCTGATTGACCTGTTCCGCAAGACTCGCTCTGCTTCCGATAATGATATCGAAGGCATCCTTTGAAAAGGACGGGGCTTCAGTGGGTATTGAACTAATGGCATAATTTTTAAACAGATTGAAAAAATCGTCGGCACTATAGGTGAAATGCTTTGGGGAATTGCCAAGATATTCCGATAAGGTTTCCGCAGACAGGAAATAAACGGGACGGCTTTCGATTTTAATGAGCCGCCCTTTTTTAACCATTGCGTTTAAAAGAGCGCTGGCATTGGAACGGTACATACTGAAAGCCTGCTCGATATCCTGTGCGGTTACCCCGCCGGGCTTTTTTTTCAACGCCAGATTTTCGATAAAAGACCGATCTGTTTTCAGCTTTATAAAAGCTGAGATTTTCTCTTCGTTCATGAAGAACTCCTGTATAATCTGCTATTTATATGCCTAAATGGGTTTTGACTGCGTTTATAATATCACTGGATGTTTTTGCATGTTTCAATGCCGTGAGAGCTTCGGGCTTTGTGAACATCCCGACGATATTCTGCAGGACGGTCAGCTGCTCCAGGTCGCCTTTGACTGCCAGCATAAAAACCATCTCTGCCATCACATCCCTTTCTCCTTCCCCCATCTCTTTAAAGGCTACCGGTTTTGCCAGCTGCGCAATAAAGATACCTGGCTTTTGCACATGCGATCTGTCAGTGGAGTGGGGCAATGCCACTTTCATAATTTCAGTGGGCAGCCCGGTGGGATACAGCTTTTCCCGTTCCAATACGGCTTCGAGATAACTGTCTGTTACATAACCTTTTTTAAAGGCTGTATTGCACATCTGAGCCATCAGATGCTCCATGTTTTCGGCCTTAACATTCAACATTACCAGCTCTTCTTTCAATAAATCGTCTACAGAAAATGCCTGATGCATAAAAAGTTTTCCCCTTCCTGATAAGGTATTTAATAGAAGCAATGGCCGTCAAGCCATTTTACTGTGACATATACTTATGCAATTTCCAGGCCAAAGGTATAGCGTATAAATCCACTGGGAAGAGCCGGTTGAAAGGCATAGTGATATTATACACTGCCTGACAAAATATTCATACACTAGGTTTTTTATCAAGGCTGAGTG
>DATMYB010000168.1:0-10503 GCA_035561215.1 Syntrophomonas sp.
CAGCAATTAGAAAAATTACTGGAGTCAAACGTCTGTTTTAACTATAAAGCAAGTGCCTGACAAAGTGAGTCCACATTTTCACGGCAACTAAGCGTGAATGAGCGAGCATGATGAAGCGTAAGCGCCAAAAACGCCGTACCTCCTTACCGTGGAAGACGGCGCTTTTATTACGGAGAAGAAAGCTTAAGCCTCCGCAGCCTGATGCAGGACAAATTGCCCCCCGCGTTTGATAGTTGGGCTTACCATAGGAACGGTATTAATCTGAATCTTACCTTCTTCATATAATCCCGGTAGCCCTCGAGTTCATTAATCAGCATTTTTTCTTCGCCGAATATTCTGCCGATCATAAGCAGAACCGAGATTAGGCCGATAAGCAGCCCATAGCCGGACCCCGTCATCACCGGCGCTCCAATCAGCATCAGCAGGTTGCCCAAATACATGGGATGCCGTACCCATCCGTAAACTCCGGTGGATACCACCTGCTGCTTGCGTTCGCTCTGAATCCTGACCAGAGTGGAAGCGAAGGTATTATCCGCCACAGATCGAAATAGAAAATATAATGCCGGCAGCAGCGCGACACCGCCGAAGATTTTCAGCCATAGCGGAAAGTGAAAAGTGGTCCATCCGAATCTATTATCCAGGGGCATGATCAGCATCCAGACCAGCAGTAAAGAATATGTTACCCAAAGATAATACCTGTCCCACCCTTTTTGATTATCGGCGCGGACTTTTTGTCTTTCCGCCAGCAGCGCGGGGTCGTAGATCTGCAGGTAGACCCCGATCGATAATGTCATGACCAGGAACCAGATGCTGAAGACCCAGCCTTCTATCCAGGACCAGTTTCCGGCCAGCCCCAGAATCAAAGCAGGAAAGAGAATAAAAGATAGAATAAAATAGAGCATTTGGCCTGGCGTTATTTTATTCTTCGGATTAGCTATCATCGTTTTCTCCCCCAATATAGTACTTTTTTTGTTTACCGCTATTCTTTTTGTGTTTCGAGACGCTTTGTCATTATCTAATTTTAGCATTACTGTCTGTTCTATTCAGGAACAATAATACACTTAGCAATTTGTTACATCTAAAAGATTACTTTATCTGCCGGAAGAACTTATGTGGGACAAGGCATGAGAAAGCGGGATCGTTATTTAAAGCAAGGATTCCGCCATGCGGTAGCCGACCCCAACTTCCGTAAAAATATATTTGGGATTGCCGGGATTATCTTCAATTTTTCTGCGAATATTGGCCATATTGACGCGCAGGGTATGGCTTTCATCAGTATATACGCCCCATATCTCCCTGATGATAAAGTCATGGGTAAGCACTTTGCCGGCGTTCTTGGACAGTAAAACCAATATTTTATATTCTATGGGCGTCAGATGGATTTTCTCCCCAGCCAGCGACACCGATCGTTTGTCGTAGTTGATTTCAAGGTCCCCAATGATGGTTTTCTCATCGTCCAGACTTATTCCGCCTATAACTCTTGGGCTGTGACGAATAGCGGTTCGAATCCGGGCCAGCAACTCTGAGGTGCCAAAAGGTTTTACGATGTAATCGTCAGCCCCCAGATCCAGGGCCTCCACCTTTTCATGTTCACGGCCGCGAGCTGAAACTACAATCACAGGCGTTTTGGATTGGCGGCGTATTTGTTTCAGCAGTTCCATGCCGTCCATGTCAGGCAATCCCAAATCCAACAGCACCACTTCCGGATTATGGGAGGAAAACAACGAAAGTCCTTCTTTTCCGGTCATGGCTTTGACAGCCTGATATTCATTTGAAACGAGGATGGCCGAGATGAAATTGCTGATAGCTTCTTCATCTTCAATAATTAAGACCAACGGCTTCATTTCCATTTTATTCACCGCCTTCGATTGGTAGAGAAAACCGGAAGCTTGCCCCTCCCCCATTTCTGTTCTCCGCCTCCAATTTTCCGTTATGGGCGTTAATGATCGTTTGGCAGATAGACAAACCGATGCCCATGCCGCGGGAAGAATCGGCATTTTTATTAAAAGACGGTGGATGGCCTAAGAACAAATACGGCAAGTCTTCCTCCGGCATTCCCTTTCCGTAATCCAGTACCTCAAACTGGGCCCATTCTCCTGCCTGGCGTAAGTTAATTTCGACCGGGGCATTTTCCGGAGAATACTTCAGCGCGTTTTCCAGCAGGTTGATCAGCACCTGCACGATCAGGGTGACGTCCATCGGCACTTCCAAATATTCCTCTGGAACGTGGACAATGATTTCCCGCTGCGGAAATCTCTGTTTGATCCGATTGACTGCCTCGCCGACCACTTCCTCCGCCGCCTCTGGGCTTTTCACCAGGCCGGACGCGCTTGCGTTGATTCTGGTCACCGACAGTAGGTTTTCCACCATGCGAATGAGCCATTGGGATTCTTCCTGAATGTTGGCGATCAACTTGGATTTGGTGGTTTCGTCGAGGCTCTTTCCACTTTCCCGAATGGCGGAACTGGCGCCTAAGATTCCGGCCAGCGGAGTACGCAGGTCGTGGGAGATGGCCCGCAAAAGGGTGCTTCTCATTTTTTCTTTTTCAGATTCCACCAGTATTACACTTTGCTCATCCGATAAACGCTGACGTTCCAGTGCCATGGCCACCTGGGACGCGATCATGCGCAAGAACAAGCGGGTATTATGCTCCAGCTGACCGTTGGCGCAGGAAATCCCCCAGACCGCAAGTACTTTACCCTGGGAAATAACCGGCATAAAAAAGGCGGCTGCACCCATCAGGGTGTCCGTACCGGCTCCGGCTTCCTTTTGATTCATAAAGACCCAATGGGCCACCGCTTTTTCTTCAGGAGAATTCAAAACCGATTCATCCACATCACCGACTGCTGGCGTAACGCGGCCTCCCTCCCCTATTCCCGGATCGGCAGTGAAAAAAACCACGGAACGACTGAAGAGCGTTACGAGATAATCGTTGGCCAAGGTAACGATATTCTCCAGGCCCCGTGTGACCAACAGCTTTTTATTAATCTCGTATAGCACTTCCGTCCTGCGTTCCCTTTGCGCTGCAAGCCCGGCTTCCTTTTTAATGCGTACTGTAAGCGTGCTGGTAATCAACGCGGCCAGCAACATAATAACGAAAGTAACAGGATAGCCAGGCTGGATGGCATTGAAAGTATAGTAGGGATCGGTGAAAAAATAATTGAAAATCAATACGCTTAGTATCGAAGCGGTTATCCCATAAGCATAGCCTGCAGTGATTCTTGAAATAACCAAAACAGATAATATGTAAGCCATAATGATATTCCGGTCGCCGATGTCCAGCGCCCGCAGTCCGTAGGAAAGCAGCGTGGCTGCGACCAGTAGGCTGATGGTCTTGCCTGCATCTGCCCAGGAAAAAATGAAATTATTATTTTTCCTTTTTCCGTGGGGGGGCTTGTAATTACGCCCGGTGTTGCTGCCGGGAATGATGTGGATTTCAATATTGGGCAGTAAAAATATCAGTTTATCTTCGAAGTCCATTTCAAAAACATTTTTAAGGTTTTTCTTGGTTCTGCTTTTACCGACTACGATATTGGTGATTCCGGATAACTTCGCGTATTCGGCTACGGCGGCGGCAATATCGTACCCGGGCAAAGTAACAACTTCCGCCCCCAGCTTTTCAGCCAGATCCATATTGGAACGGATGGTCTTCTCCTGCTGTCGGGTAAGGTAGTCGCTTTCATTACTCTCAACGTATAGCGCAATCCATTGGGCATGGAAGGCTTCTGCTGCCCGCGCCGTCCAGCGAATACATCTTTCCGAGGTGGGTGAAGGCCCGATGCAAACTAGCAGCTTGGTATTGGCCATTTTTTCGGATAAATGCCGTTCGTTTTGGTTTTCACTGCTGATCCTGTCGGCCGCTTTGCGCAACGCGATTTCGCGCAAAAGACGAAGATTTTCCTGCGAGAAGAAATTGCGCATGGCCGTTTCCGCTCTTTCAAGCCGGTATATTTTGCCTTCTTCAAAACGGTGCAGCAATTCGTCCGGCTCGATGTCGATCAACTTGATTTTATCGGCCCGGTCGAAAATATAGTCCGGCACCGTCTCCTGCACTTTGACCCGGGTGATGTTCTCCACCAGATCGTTCAGACTTTCCAGATGCTGGACATTGACGGTGGTGTAGACATCGATGCCGGCGTTTAGCAGCTCTTCAATATCCTGATAACGTTTTTTATTGCGAACGCCTTCCGCGTTGGTATGAGCCAGCTCATCCACCAGGATCAATTGCGGTTTGCGCCGTAAAGCCTCGTCCAAATCGAATTCCTTTAGTTCGATGTTTCTGTACAGGATCGTTTTGGGCGACAGGGCCGGTAACCCTTGCAGCAGTTGCATGGTCTCCGGACGGGTGTGGGGTTCGATATAACCTACCAGTACATCCACCCCGCACCGGTGCTGCTCCTGGGCGTCGTCCAGCATGGCATACGTTTTCCCGACTCCGGCGGCGTAACCAAAAAATATCTTCAGTCTGCCCGGTCTTTTGCTCTCATGGGTTTTGATGATCTCCAAAATATGATCCGGATCAGGACGTCCATCCGTTTGATGCATTTCCCGCACACCACCTTAATTAAGCATAATATCATGATTCTCCGCTAGAGCAAACCATCCAAAGCCAGATTGACTTTCAAAATATTGACGCCCGGTTCGCCTATAAATCCTAACCATCGTTTGCTGGTATAATTTTGAATGATACGCTCGATGTCGTCTGCCTGCATATTGCGGGCGGCGGCTATGCGTTGGACCTGATAAGCAGCGGCGGCCGGCGAAATATACGGGTCGACTCCGCTGCCGGAGGCGGTAAGCAAATCCGCCGGTATATCTGCTTGGTTGTTCGGATCAAACCGATGCCACCAGTCGATACGTTCCTGCAGGAGTTTTTTCTGCTTCTCGCCGGTCGGAGAAAGATTGGTCGTACCCGTTGGGCGTCCGATCAAATATTCAGGTTGGGTGAACTCCTGGGCGATCAAGGCGGAACCATATTTTGCCCGCGTACCGTCTTTCATGGTGACAATTATAATGCTGCCGTTGGCCTGACGGGGAAACACCGACTGCGCAATACCGGTAATCGCCGCCGTATATAATACGCCGCACAAAACCGTCATAACGGCGAAACATATAACTGCAGGTTTGCATGTTTTTAAAAATAGTTTCATTATTTTCACCTCATCCTGATAGTTTGCAACATCTCAACGTTGCTTCCGGGCCGAATCCATTTTTCGTCGATCCGCTTATTCCTCCGTCTCGCCCGCTCCGTCCCGCACCTGTCCATACACGGTTTGTTTTCGAAGGATAAAGCCAACGTTTAGATATTACCTGTGCCCAGACCGCAAGCGGTCAAAAACATATCAATCAATTTAATGGCGATAAAAGGAGCAACAATGCCGCCCAGACCGTAAATCAGCATATTCCTTTTCAGTAGTTTTCCAGCCGGCAGCTCGCTGTATTTTACGCCTTTGAGGGCTAAAGGAATCAGGGCGACGATAATCAGTGCGTTATAAATGACAGCCGATAATATGGCGCTGGCGGAGCTGGTCAGATGCATGAAATTCAAAGCCGTCAATTGGGGATAAATGCTAAAAAACAACACCGGGATGATGGCAAAGTATTTAGCCACGTCATTGGCTACACTAAAAGTAGTCAAGGCTCCTCTGGTCATCAGCAGCTGTTTGCCGATTCTGACGATATCAATCAGTTTGGTGGGGCTGGAATCCAGATCCACCATATTGCCTGCTTCCTTTGCCGCCTGGGTGCCGGTATTCATAGCCACCGCCACATCTGCCTGCGCCAATGCGGGCGCGTCGTTGGTGCCGTCGCCGGTCATGGCCACCAAATGTCCTTGGGCCTGATAGTCGCGGATCAATTTTAACTTTGTCTCCGGTGTCGCTTCGGCCAGGAAATCATCCACACCGGCTTCAGCAGCAATGGCGGCTGCAGTCATGGGATTATCGCCGGTGATCATGATGGTCTTGACCCCCATTTTGCGCAAATCTTCGAAGCGTTCCTTGACGCCTTTTTTGACAATGTCCTTTAAATATATGACGCCCAGCACTTGATTGTTTTTGGCCACCACCAGCGGGGTGCCTCCTGTTGCCGCGATGTAGCGGACAATTTCCTCGCATTCAGGTGGATACCAGCCCCGGTTTTGCATAACGTAAGCTTTGATAGCGTCGGCAGCGCCTTTGCGGATTTCAATCCCTTGATAATCGATGCCGCTCATTCTGGTTTTGGCGGTGAAGGCAATAAAGGTCGCGTTGAGCTTGGAGAGTTCCCGGCCCCGTATGCCGAATTTTTCTTTCGCCAAAATAACGATGCTTCTTCCCTCGGCGGTTTCATCGGCCAAGGAAGAAAGCTGCGCCGCATCGGCCAACTCCTGCTCGGTGACGCCGCCCACGGGGATAAATTCGCTGGCCTGCCGGTTTCCCAAGGTAATGGTGCCGGTTTTATCCAACAATAGTACATCTACATCGCCGGCCGCTTCAATCGCGCGCCCGCTCATGGCCAGTACGTTAGCTTGATTCAGGCGGCTCATGCCGGCGATGCCGATAGAGGAAAGCAGCGCTCCGATGGTGGTGGGGGCCAGGCAAACCAGTAAAGCAATAACATTGGTAACGGAAACTGTCGATCCGGTTCCAGCCTGGCTGCCGGCAAATTCACTGAAAGGCAGCAAAGTGGCTGCGACCGTCAGAAATATGATGGTTAATGTCACCAGCAATATTTGCAGGGCAATTTCATTGGGGGTCTTTTGCCTGGAGGAGCCTTCCACCATGGCAATCATTTTGTCCAGAAAACTTTCCCCCGCCTCCGCGGTCACCCGTATAACCAGCCAGTCGGATACCAGTGTGGTCCCGCCGGTAACGGCGCTGCGATCGCCGCCCGATTCCCGGATGACCGGCGCCGACTCGCCGGTAATGGCACTTTCATCCACCGACGCTGCTCCTTCGATGACTTCCCCGTCCATGGGAATTTGTTCGCCCGCTTTTACGAGGACAAGGTCTCCTTTTTTTAAAACCGCAGAAACCACTTCGCTGAATTCATCCACGTTGCCGGCTGCTTTCAGCTTTCTGGCTTTCACATCCTTGCGGGCCTTGCGAAGCGTATCGGCCTGAGCACGCCCCCGCCCTTCGGCAATGGCTTCCGCAAAATTGGCAAACAGTACGGTGAACCACAGCATCACCGTGATGGCTAGTATATAACCGCTGGATTCATCTTTGATTCCGGCTAACGATAAGACAAACAATACGGTTGTCAAAATAGCTCCGACATATACCACCAGCATGACGGGATTCTTGATTTGAATTCCGGGAGCAAGTTTTAATAGTGACTGCTGTAGTGAATCCATGAAAATACTTTTATCAAAAATTTTCTCTTCCATAGTTATTAGTTATTGCTCCCCTCTATAGACTGGTTAAATAATCGGCGATCGGTCCCAGCGCCAGCGCCGGCAAAAAGCTCAACGCCCCAATGATAATAATGATGCCGATTAACAATCCTGCAAACATGGCATTACCGGTAGACAATGTACCTGCGCCGACAGCCACCGGCTTCTTCCGGGCCATGTTGCCGGCCAAAAAAATGACCGCCCCCATGGGAACAAATCGGCTGAGCAGCATGATCACTCCGCCGGCTACGTTGGTGAAGATCGTATTGCCGTTAAAACCGCCAAAGGCGCTGCCATTGTTATTGGCCATGGAAGTAAACGCGTAAAGTATCTCTGAAAATCCATGGGCGCCGGAGTTGGTGATCCATGCAGTGGCAGCAGGTATAAGCACTGCAGCCGCCGTCCCCAGCAAGGTCAGCAGCGGAGGAACGAGGATGATCAGGCACACCATTTTCATATCGAATGGTTCGACTTTTTTGCCTAAATATTCCGGTGTCCGTCCCACCATAAGACCGGCGATAAATACGGTTAAAAGTACAAACGCCAGCATTC
This sequence comes from Syntrophomonas sp., assembly GCA_035561215.1. GTDB lineage: Bacteria > Bacillota > Syntrophomonadia > Syntrophomonadales > Syntrophomonadaceae > Syntrophomonas_B. Next base: position 7,928 of record DATMYB010000168.1, read on the forward strand.
CGTATAATCCGCTGCCGACTCCGCCAAACACGATTTCGCCAAGCTGCATCAGGAATAGGAGTATCATGCCTCCCAGCGGAGTAAAGCTGTCATGCATGGCGTTTACCGAACCGTTGGAGGCTGCAGTGGTGACGGTGGCCCATAGAGAAGACAGGCCGACGCCGTGAATGATCTCTTTCCCCTCCATGTTGCCGAAAAACGCAACCCCTCTGAAACCCGGCGCGTATGACATTTCGCTGGCTGTCGTTGCGGCGAGGGACAACACGAATATAATCATCATGGCAGCATAGATTACGATTCCCTGCCGGTTGTCTTTTACCGCTTTACCGAAAGTTACGCAAAGGGCCGCAGGAATTAGTAAAATGGCCAGCACCTCCATAAGATTGGAAAGAGGGGTCGGGTTTTCAAAAGGAAACGCCGAGTTCATTCCGAAAAATCCGCCGCCATTGGTACCCAGTTGTTTGATCGCGATCTGGCTGGCCGCCGGCCCCAAAGGCAATACCTGCACGGTTCCGCTTTCGAGGGCAGTTACATGCTGATAGGGGCTAAAGGTCTGTACCACTCCTTGGGAGACCAGAAGCAATGCTCCGATGATCGATAAAGGCAGCAGCACGTACAGTATAATTCTGGTTAAGTCGACCCAAAAGTTTCCGATGGTTTTTTTTTCTTTCATAACAAACCCCCGGACCAGCGCGAACAAAACCGCTATTCCCGTCGCCGCCGATACAAAATTTTGAACGGTAAGGCCGATACACTGAGTCAGGTAGGACAAGGTCGATTCTCCCGCATACGCTTGCCAGTTCGTATTGGAAACAAAGCTGGCCGCGGTGTTGAAAGCCAAATGCCAACTAACCCCCTTCATATCTTCCGGATTAAAAGGGAGGATGCCCTGCAGTATTTGCAGCAGCCAAACAAAAACCAATCCGATCAAGCTGAAAGAAAGTATCGACAAGGCATAATTTTTCGCGTTCATTTCTTCATATGCTTTTATCCTCATCACTTTGTAAATATGGCCTTCCAGAGGAGCCAGCATACCGGTTAAAAATACTTTTTGTCCGTGCATGATTTTATAAATGAAGTTGCCCAAAGGGATGGACAAAACCACCAGCAGTACAATGTAAAACAAATCCTGGCCTAGGACATAGTTCATAAATCTTCACCCCGAAACAAAACATAAAATAAGTAACCCAGTAAAATCAAAGCAACCAAGCCAGCCAACGTTAATATGATTTTCAATGAACCACCCCCCTGATAATACGGCACTTTTCTTTTGCCCAAGTCTCCTATAACCAACGTCAGATACAAGTTTCATCAACAGTATCACTCGCTTCGATTAATATCATACCTGAGATGGTATCAAGGCAGTGTCAAAGCTGAACGGTTCGGCGTCAAGAAGGTGTCAATTATTTGGAATTTAGAAGCGGTAACATCTGCTCCGTTTAAGTTGCCCACGCTGTCAAGGAAAAGAACTTATGTACAAACAATTTTATAAATTAAGTTGAGATCCATTTTATATCCTGTTAGTTTCAGATATATCCAAACAGCAAGGGAGAAATGAAAATGAAGTATTCGATTGAGGAAATACCACAGCAGCGGATAGCGTATATCAGACGGGTGGGTCCGTATGGAGATGAAAATTCACGGTTGATGAAGATTTTAAAGCGCTGGGCGGAGATTACCGGTTTATTGAACGAAGCAACGGTCATACTCGGCGTTGCCCGCGACGATCCAGCAATTACCCTGCCGGGAAATTGCCGTTATGACGCTTGTATTACGGTTTCCGAGGAATACGATAGCATGGATACGGGGATAAGTGTAGCGAGTCTGCCCGGCGGCAGGTACGCCGTGTTTACGCTGATACACACCGCCGCGGCAATGCAAACAGCGTGGTCCGAAATTTTCGGTGATTTGACAAACGGAGGACATTGCGTCGATAATACCCGGCCAATCATGGAAAGATATGCTGCAAACATGGTCGCCAATCATCTATGTGAACTCTGCGTGCCGGTCCTATGATGAAATAACGATATAACCTAACCTTTTGGCAATACAGTAGGCACACTGACTCTACAATTTCTGTCCGCAATTGGGACAGAAATGGTAACGAGGATCGACGCTGGTGCCACAGATGGCGCAGGTTTTATAGCCGTAGGGAAGATTGACCGGCTGCAGGTGCTCTTTTTCTATTTCGGGATGCCTGCCTGCCTCGTATTGCTGGCCGATAGCGGGGTCAAGGGCGCTGATGTGGGAACAGCAGGCGGATTTAATAAAATATTTTACATCCCACTTGAAAGTAGGAATGAAAAATACATGGAAACATGAGTAGGATTTATAAATTTTAAAGCTGGTCAAAGCGTGGCAAACCGGGCATACGGTATTATTATACACGCCGATTTGCTGCTTGCCTTGTTCGATCCCGAATATGCCTACAAAAAACATATGAATCATCCAACTCCTTAATAATCCATAGCAGCTAGTAGTCTGTTACACCTAAAACGATAATTCCCGCCGGCTAAATTCTCGCATGGGTGCGTTGTCGTCGATGGCAATACGTCCAGTATTACAAACGACGACCC
>DATMYB010000169.1:0-3174 GCA_035561215.1 Syntrophomonas sp.
GCTTATTATATATCTCTATAGCCTATCCCAGATTCAGAAACGAGTTAACCTTCAGGCGAAAAAACATTCCGTCGCCAGACTCCGTATGAGGAAACACCCAGTGTTACCCCACGCTGTACCAAGTGCTCTTTCATGTTTATACATTTCAACATGATTAAATCATCTTTTTTGCAGTGGGATCTTATTTTAAATTTGCAGAATCAGATAAAAAGGGAGGACGTTTGTACTCACGCTTTCGATATTTGTATAGTAATCGATCTGAAATGGCTTTATTTTGCGTGTTATAATGCAAAGCGCTATTGACAAGACATGGGAAACATTTTATAATTGCAAATGTCAATTGAACATCCGGTCGATGATTCGGAGTAGTAGACAGATCATTCTTGCAGAGAGTTGCCGTGGGGTGCGAGGCAGCAAATATTCTGTCGAACTCGCCGGGGAGATTTGCAGGTGAACCGAGTAGCTTGCAACGGGGCATCCGTTAAAGGTTCAAGCGGACAAATGCGTGGGGCTATGGCGAAGTTGGGATCGCGCCTGAATGGCATTCAGGAGGCCGTGGGTTCGAGTCCCACTAGCTCCACCAAATTATTTTGTCAATCAGGGTGGTACCACGGGAAAAGAGCTCTCGTCCCTTTTGGGGAGGAGAGTTTTTTGTATATATAATTATGTCGCTCAGATGGGCAAGGAGGTTACGATGGAGAAGAACTACAGGTTCGATTTAATTGAGGAAAAATGGCAGCGGTACTGGGAAGAAAACAACTTTTTCAAAACCGGCGAAAACGCTGATTTACCCAAATATTACACGCTGGAAATGTTCCCCTACCCATCCGGCAATCTGCATATGGGTCATGTGCGCAATTACGCCATCGGGGATGTGATTGCCCGTTTCAAGAAAATGAAGGGCTTCAACATCCTGCATCCCATGGGCTGGGATTCCTTTGGACTGCCAGCGGAAAATGCCGCCATCAAGCACGGTTTCCCTCCCAGCCAGTGGACTTACGACAATATCGAAAATATGAAAATGCAATTGAAAACCATGGGGATCAGCTATGATTGGGATCGGGAAGTGGCTACCTGCAAACCTGATTATTACAAGTTCACCCAATGGATGTTTCTGAAGCTTTACGAAAACGGTCTGGCTTACAAAAAAAGCGCGGCGGTAAATTGGTGTCCCTCCTGCCAGACGGTGCTGGCCAATGAACAGGTAGTGGAGGGAGCCTGTGAACGCTGCGAGACCGTCGTGGAAAAGAAAAAATTAAGCCAATGGTTCTTTAAAATAACCGATTATGCCCAGCGTTTGCTGGATGATCTGGAACTGTTGCCGGGCTGGCCGGAAAAAGTAAAGACCATGCAGCGTAACTGGATCGGACGCAGCGAGGGCTGCGAATTCGAGCTGGCTATCGACGGCCGTGAGGAAAAAATGACGGTCTTTACCACCCGTCCGGATACGGTGTTCGGTGTGACCTATATGGTTTTATCACCTGAGCATCCGTTGGTGGAAGCAATCTCTGCCGGCACGGAACAGGAAAAAGCCGTATGGGAATTTGTGCATCGCATGCAGTTTATCAGCGATGTAGCCCGGACCTCTACCGATACTGAAAAAGAAGGGATCTTTACCGGCGCGTATGCCATCAATCCCCTTAACGGCGAAAAAATACCCATCTGGATCGCCAACTACGTACTGATGGATTACGGCACCGGCGCGATTATGGCGGTTCCGGCCCATGATCAGCGGGACTTTGAATTTGCCCGCAAATATGCTATCCCCATCCGCGTGGTTATTAAAAGTGACGACTCCCCTGCCGACGGCAGCCAAATGACCGAGGCTTATACCGGCCCCGGCCTGATGGTAAACTCGGGGGCTTATGACGGGCTCGAATATGAAGACGGCAAGCGACAGATCACCGCTTATATGGAATCCAAGGGCATCGGCAAAAGCACCGTTAACTTCCGTCTGCGGGACTGGCTAATTTCCCGTCAGCGCTACTGGGGCGCCCCCATCCCGATTGTATATTGCGAGGATTGCGGTACGGTACCGGTACCTGAACAGGACCTGCCGGTGCTGCTGCCGGAAAATGTGGCCTTTAAGCCCAGCGGAGAATCGCCGCTGACCTATGTACAGAGTTTTTATGAAACCACCTGTCCTTGCTGCGGCAAACCGGCACGGCGGGAAACCGATACGATGGATACTTTTGTTTGTTCATCCTGGTATTTCACCCGCTATTGTGATCCCCACAATACGGAAATGCCTTTTGACAAAAGCAAAGTTGATTACTGGATGGCGGTGGATCAATATATCGGCGGCGTCGAACACGCCATTTTGCATTTGATGTACGCCCGTTTTATAACCAAATTCCTGTATGATATAAAAATGCTGTCCGTGCAGGAGCCGTTTACCAACCTGCTGACTCAGGGCATGGTATTGAAGGATGGCAGCAAGATGTCTAAAACCAAGGGCAACGTAGTCAGTCCGGAGGAAATTATTAAGACTTACGGCGCCGATACGGCCCGTCTGTTTATTCTCTTCGCCGCCCCGCCGGAGAGAGATCTGGAATGGAGCGACCAAGGGGTGGAAGGCTCTTACCGTTTCCTCAACCGGGTATGGCGTATCGTCACCGACTGTGGGGAAATGCTGCAGAAGGTCAATATCCCCGACCGTTTTGATGAACTTGATACGGAAGCGCGTCAGCTAAGATACCGGACCCACGCAGCCATAAAGAAGGTCAGCGAGGATATTGAGGAGCGTTTTAACTTCAATACCGCCATCAGCGCCATCATGGAACTCAGCAACAGTATCAACAGCTATCGCAATTTGGAAGAACTGGATCTGCCGGTGCTGAAAGAGGCCGTTGATACGATGCTGCTGCTCTTGAGCCCCTTTTCTCCTCATATAGCGGAAGAGTTATGGCAGTATTGCGGCCATCAGGACAGTATTTATCATCAGTCCTGGCCTACGTGGGATTCAGAGGCACTAATCCAGGACGAAGTGGAAATCGCCCTGCAGGTATTGGGAAAAATCCGGGATCGGATCATGGTTTCCAGTGACGCTTCCCAGGAGGAATTGGAAAAGATCGCTCTGGCCAACCCCAAAATTCAGGAATTCTGCCAGGGCAAGCAAATCGTAAAACTGATCGTGGTCCCGGGGAAACTGGTAAATATCGTAGTAAAATAATC
>DATMYB010000170.1:0-2032 GCA_035561215.1 Syntrophomonas sp.
TTCATGTTAAAAATCAGAAAGGAGCGTCTTTGCGTGTCAAAATTTAAAGTTTATATAAGTGACTATGATTACCCGGATAACTCTATCGAAAAGAGGATTCTCGAACCTATCGGCGCTGAAGTAATCGGACTCAAGGATAAAGCCGGTGAGAATTTAGCAATACTTGCCGCTGATGCCGACGCAATTTTACAGCAGTATGCAAAGATTCCACGTGCTACAATTGAAAAGCTGACGAAATGCAAAATTATCGCACGTTATGGAATCGGCGTGGATATTCTTGATGTGGAGGCATGCTATGAGCATGGTATCGTTGTCACAAATGTACCGGAGTATTGCATTGATGAAGTCGCAGACCAAGCTATCGCATTCTCATTTATGCTGATGCGAAATCTTCCTTTTTATAATGCAAAGGTCCATGAAGGAAGTTACCAGTGGCAGGATTGGCGTACACCCATTCCCCGATATCGCAACGCCGTTTATGCCATAATCGGTTTCGGCCGTATTGGTCAAAATGCGGCAAGGAAGCTTAGCTCATTCGGATTTAAAATCGTCGCTTATGATCCTTTTGTATCTCAGAGCTATATGGCTACCTTCGGCGTAGAAAAAATGGAACTAAACGACGCATTGCGAATTGCAAACGTAGTCAATATTTTTGCTCCCTATACAAAGGAGACTCATCACATAATCAATCGTGAGAGCCTGTCAGTTATGCGGCCGGATTCCTTTCTGGTATGTGTTTCCCGAGGTAAATGCGTTGATAATCAGGCTCTTTATCAGGCATTGAAAAACGGTGTGATTGCAGGAGCCGCATTGGATGATCCCGAAGAGGAACCGATGAAGATTAATAATTGGACACCCTCAATGAACCCGCTTTTTACTCTGGACAACTGCTTTTTTACTCCACATACGAGCTATGTCAGTAAGGAATCTCTGGACGAATGCCGTCATGTTGCCGCCAACAATGTAAAGGCTGTTTTGTTGGGGCAAAAACCTTTTGATATCGTAAAACCTCCCGTTTCAAAATAATAATAAAGGAGCGTATCACTATGACAAGTATGATTAACCCAAGACCTGAAATAGAAGAGTCACTGATTAAGCCATTCCGTGAAATGTACGATGTTTTTTCTCTTTCCTGTGTCGTTGGCGATGCAATGGTTCGGGAAAACGTCATGCATCATGACATGAAACCCAAAGCTGCCGATAAAAAAATTATAGGCCCTGCTATTACCGTAAAGCTTACTGCAGGCGATATCGTAGATTGTCTGGGGATTTATGATATTGCAAAACCCGGTGACGTTGTTGTCATAGATGCATTTGGAGAAAGCGAAACCTCTATTTGGGGCGGTCTTATGTCAGGCCTTGCACGAAATGCCGGTATTGTTGGCGCGGTAATCGATGGCAGCTGCCGTGATACCGATGAGGCGAAGATGCTGGGTTTTCCGATTACCGCCAGGTATAGCGGCCCTCGCGCCGCTCACACTGCGACTTCAGGCAGAAAGGAACCCATCCGGATCAATGTACCGATCGTATGCGGCGGTGTAATTGTAAACCCTGGTGATTTGATTGTTGCAGATGAAATCGGTGCTGTCGTTGTCCCTTATAAGGATCTGGCTGCAGTATATTTGGCAGCAAGAGAACAGGCAGATAAGGAAATTGCTCAGCGAGAACAGATCCTCAAGGGCGCTACCGCTGAAGATTTGCTGAAAAATTTCGGAAGAATTTAGGTGATCAAGGAGGTGTTTTTATATAGTCACAGCTGTGAACTTACTTATTCATCCGGTGCATACAATGATTAATAAGTTGACTTAACTCACTTTTTTTCTCCTCTCAAGAATATGACCATCAGTTCACTGGTGGTCAATATCTTTTTGAAAGTAAAAAATTTCCGCAGTCGAAAAATTTCTGCAAATGCGTTATAATTAACGATGTAATGAGACGGACACGAACCGGCAAAAAGCCGAATCAAAATGGAAAGGAAAGTATTGATGCAAGTAATTTCATCATACGGGATTAAAAATGAAATTCTATATTG
>DATMYB010000171.1:0-3954 GCA_035561215.1 Syntrophomonas sp.
GCTTGTATATTCCGCAAACAAGTCTATAATTATAAGTACATTAACAAATCTTGGTTTTTACCGTTCTTTCTTTCATTTCTATTCTTTCCAAGTCGCAGCTTAAATGTGCACAAAGTGCTCTGGTAAGCTGGATTTATCCGCTTTTGCATAAGCAATCCCTATGGTTAGAATTGAGACGTGGATAACAAGGTCTCGTTGTTTCGGTTTTTTTATTCTCAGTCAATGAGGCAACTTTTGATGGGCTGTGAATGAATAGGCCGAAATTAGCAGCCTATAAGGCGATAGTTCAGGCGCCTCATCAGATTTTGCACCAATGCAAATGGCAGGTTTGGTGCTTATCGTTATTTGGCCGGCTATACAACTGGCGGTTATTTTTTTGGATATCCAGACGCATCAAGTAACAGATCTCGGGGAGGCATAATATATGGATATAAATAACAGACCCTTTGATACCGCGCATATCTTTCGGATGACTGATGATACAGGAATGCTCCAACATGCTCGGTTTAGTATCCCTGATCTCGATAAAGGATACACCACCGATGATAATGCCCGGGCACTGATAATGGCAGTGATGCTTTGCGAGTGCTTACCGAAGGCCTCCTATATCTCGATAGTTTACGGCTATCTAGCATTTGTCCTATATGCTCAAACTGAATGTGGCGGGTTCCGAAACTTTATGACATACAGTCGGCAATTTACTGAAGATGAAGGATCAGAGGATTGTTTTGGACGTTGTATATGGGCTTTAGGGTACACACTGGCTTCCCCGGCTATGCCTGCCGGGATAAAAAGAGCGTGCGCTGACGCTCTCAAGCGTTCTCTGTCTCGTGTTCCAGCGATCACCAGTTTGCGCGGGCAAGCATATACGATAATCGGACTTGGCTTGCTTGGCGGCAATGACGCCAGGTGCTTTATGCCCATTCTGTCCCGGTCACTCCTCCAGCGATTTGATCTATACAATGAAAATGAATGGCACTGGTTTGAGGATAAGCTTACTTACGACAATGCCGTGCTGCCATGGGCTTTGTTCGTAGCTTACCGTCACCTCGGGCAGGACAAATTATTGCATACAGCGCGAAAAAGCCTGGATTTCCTGGACCAGATTACGTTCCGTAACGGCTACTTTCAGGCCATTGGTTGTAAAGGTTGGATGATGCAAGGAGCGAAACCGGCACAGTTTGACGAACAACCAATTGAAGCATGCGCATCTGCACTGACCCACTTAGCTGCTTATGATGTTAGTGGGGATGCAGCGATGCTAGAGCTGGCACGTTGGAGCCTTGCCTGGTATTGGGGTAAGAACTCTTGTGGTAAGAGTTTGATTGATGAAGAAACCGGAGGATGCTGCGACGGCATCACAGCGGGCGGAATCAACCATAACCAGGGAGCTGAAAGCATCGTTGGTTATTGCATTGCCAGTCTATCTTTAGGAAGGTACAAGGCTGTCGTTTCTAGTCTCTGTTTTGAAATGGAGGTGAGCATCCAATGAAAATAATTATACTTGCCGGCGGCGGAGGAAGCCGCTTATTCCCGCTTTCGCGCACCAGTTATCCAAAACAGTTCCTTAAACTAAATGGGGAAAAATCTTTGCTGGCGCAGACAATTGGCCGTTTTATAGATCTGGTTAATCCATCCGATATAGTCATAGTTACCAACTTTGATTATGTTCAGCTTGTATTAGCAGAGCTCGTCGATGCCCAGGCGCAGGAAGCTCATATTTTGTTGGAACCGGTGGCGCGCAACACAGCCCCGGCCATCACGTATGCAGTTAGGTATTGTATCGACAAACTGGGCTGTAAAGAGGACGAAGTGATGTTTGTAACACCATCCGATCACCTCATCAGCCCTTTGGAGATGTTTGCTGAGAATGTACGCGGGGCGGTTGGCATGGCGGAGTCTCACAAGATTGTCTCCCTTGGCATACAGCCCAATAGTCCGGAAACTGGCTATGGCTACATCAAGGCTGGTCATCCAATTGCCAGCGGTTTTAGCGTTGATTCGTTCCATGAGAAGCCTGACCTGCCAACAGCAAAGGCCTACCTGGCTGAAGGTGGTTATTATTGGAACTCAGGTATGTTCGCGTTTACGATTGCCTGTTTTCTTGAAGAATTACGAGCCTATCGTTGGGATCTTTACGCGTTGGCTCACAAAGGGCTCGAGGAGATGCGAGAAAATTTTAGCAATAGCCCAAATATCTCCTTCGATTATGCCGTAGTCGAGAAATCCCAGCAAGTAGTGATGCTGCCACTTACATCTGAGTGGACTGACATCGGTTCATGGGATGCTGTTTATGACGTGATGGAAAAAGATACAGACGGCAATGCCGTCCTGGGGGACTGCCTTCCTATGGATTGCACAAACACTCTAATGTTGGGGCATAGCCGTATGATTGCCGGTATCGGCCTCGAAGACATACTGATTGTTGAAACAGGTGACGTTATCGTCGTAGCTAAAAAGGGCCAGTCACAGAAAGTGAAAGACCTGGTAAGCGAACTCAAGGCGAATAAGCGATCGGAAGCTGACGAGCATATAACCGTCTATCGTCCCTGGGGGTCGTATACCATACTGAGCTCCGGACAGGGGTTTAAGATAAAAAAGATCGTCGTCAACCCGGGGCAGATACTCAGCCTGCAGATGCATAATCACCGCAGTGAACACTGGATCGTTCTCAGCGGTATAGCAGATGTAACAATAGGTGCAACCCAACATAGTATATATGAGAATGAGAGCGTTTTTGTGCCGCAGACGGCTAAGCACCGCCTGGAGAATAAAGGTATATTACCGCTGGTAATCATTGAGGTGCAGGCTGGTAATTATTTGGAGGAGGATGATATAGTCCGTTTTGAAGATATCTATGGTCGCCAGGATTCGGACCAAGCCAATAGGATCGCCGTCGATCTATAGCACCGGTCTTTTAAGTACTAACGTTTGTGCACAAAAGTGTTGAACTTCCAATAGAGCCATTTGATAAGTTAAAGATCCAGTAATAAGGAGGAAGAAATATGGAGCGCAAAGAGGAGTATATATTAAAGTTGAAGAGTGAACTTGCCGATGTGGGGATCGAGATTGAGAAATTGATTGCCAGAAGTGATAAAGTTACAGTTGAAATCAAACAGGCTTATGATGGCCTTGAAACCGCCTTACAAACCAAACAGTTATCAACAAAAGCAACTGTTATTGAATCAATGTCAGTGGATGAAGTCTGGGATTTAGTCTGGAGTAACGTCTGGAATGCAGTTGAGGAGTTCGATGGCAAAACACCAACGGAGGTAAAGCAGCACTATAAGGAGGTGGAACCTGCTCTAAAGCTTAAGCAACTAGAGCTACAGGTAGAACTTCATGAATCAGTATTGTCCGTTGATGAAGTCCTTATTGAAATATGGAATGAAGTATGGGAGGCATTCTGGGGTGTTGTTGAGGAAGTAGATAGCGAAGCAGCGATAAAGATTAAGCAGATTGGCGTGGAGCTTGAAGCTTTAGAGCTTAAACAGTCAGCGTTACAAGCGAAACTTCACGAAGTATTAATGATGGGTGATGAAGTCTGGAATGTATCTAAGGAAATAACTAAAGCAATAGTGGAATGATAAAATCAATACCCAAACTCTCATTTTAGTACCGATATAAACGATGCCAAAACGATGCCCAAATTTCAAAAAACACAGCAAAATAGATGAACTCTGTGTCTACTACCCAAGACATAAAATCCCTATATATCCGTAATTACAGGTACTATGAAAAAGCAGAAAAACACCTCATGGCAAAACTCTTAATCAGAAGGTTGTAGGTTCGATTCCTACATGGCCCACCATAAAAAGTAAAGGAACCACGCAGGTTTGCGTGGTTTTTTGGTTGGTATAAAATTGGCGCTCGTTCGGCGCAGCGTAGCGTAGATCGATGGAGCGGGCGGACACCGAGCGGAAGATGCCCATTAGGTATTAAAAAGGCATCTCC
>DATMYB010000172.1:0-2296 GCA_035561215.1 Syntrophomonas sp.
TGCGGAAATTTAGCCGGCGGGAATTATAGTTTTAGGTGTTACAGACTACTAGACCGCGATTAGATTTCAAAATATTCTGCAGTATTTATTAATTATTTGTTATCATCGCAATTTTCATGCCATAGTTAGTTATTAGAAAACAATACCATAATAAAGCCATTCTGCTGAAATCCCGGCATTACACATTGAGTCACCCCCTTTGACATCATGTACCAGGTTGTGCCGCAGGGTAACACATGCTATATTAAATATGAAAAAACATCCCAGGAAAGAGGAGAAAAGACCATGACAAATTGGGAAGTCCGCAGCAAGTGGAAAGAGCTTCATAACAAACCTGAACTTAGAAACACTTTACGCCCCGAAGTCAGAGATTCCTGGGAACGGTGCTACGATTACAATCTCAACCCGCAACTTCGGGAAAACCCTTACAGGTGCACTAAATACGAACTGACTCAGGCCCAGGACAACGCCGGCTATTTAATGGAAGCCAGTGAACGGGTTATGTCAAGTTTGTATGAATTTGTAGCCGGCACCGGTTTTGTAGTGGTGCTCTCCGACGCTAATCTCTGCCTGTTGAAAAGCTTGGGCGATGCTGAAGCTCTAGCCTGGTCCGACAAGGCTTATCTGGTGGAAGGATCTATGTGGGGCGAAGAATTGGTTGGCACCAATGCCGGCTGTCTTGCCATCGCCCTGGCCAAACCCATCTCTGTATTCGGCTACGAACATTTTTGTTTGTTTTCCCATGTTGCCGCCTGCTCCTGCACCCCCTTAATCGATCAGGGTAAAATCATAGGCGGGCTGGGAATGGTGGCCCCCTTCAGCAAAGTCAACAGTCACACCCTGGGCATGGTGGTAGCCGCCAGCAAGCATATAAAATATCAGATGGCTATGGAAAGAGCCAAACGCTACCATGAAGTGATCATGGATTCCATGGCCGAAGGTCTGTTCACTGTCGATTTGAACGGCAATATAACCTATATGAATGAAAACTGCGCCCGGATTTTTAAATTGTCCAAGCGGCAGGTAATCGATCACAATATATACGACTTTTTCGGCAACAACAAAGAAAACCATTATTTCATCAACAAGATAACCCAGGGCCACACCACCACCGATGAAAATTTCACCCTTACCATCGGCAAAGAAACGATTCACTGCAACGTAACCTGCAATCCGCTTAAAAATGTCGACATGGCCGACGGGGGTTCGGTGGTCATTGTGAGGGAGAGCCATCGCATCAATCGCCTGGTCAGAAATTATATAGGCGGTGGAGCCAAATTTACTTTTGACGACATCGTAGGCAAGGATCAGAAATTCACCCAGGTTATTAAAACTGCCAAGGCCGCCGCTTCTTCCTCTTCAAACGTACTGCTGCTGGGAGAGAGCGGTACCGGTAAGGACATTATCGCCCAGGCCATGCACAATGCCAGCCCGCGCAAAAATAACTCCTTCCTGGCCATTAACTGCGCCGCTCTGCCCCGCGATCTTATCGCCAGCGAACTGTTCGGCTATGAAGACGGTGCTTTTACCGGCGCGCGCAAAGGCGGTAATGTAGGTAAATTTGAACTGGCCGACCAGGGTACTATCTTCCTGGATGAGATAGGCGATATGCCCCTTGATCTTCAGGCCTCCCTTTTACGGGTGCTGGAAGAAAAAAAGGTAATGCGGTTGGGAGGAGGCAAACTGGTTCCCGTCAATGTTAGGGTCATTGCCGCCACCAATAAAGATCTGGAAACCGAGATAGAACGTAATCGCTTCCGCCGCGATCTTTTCTACCGGCTGGGAGTAATTAAAATAACCATACCTCCTCTAAGAGAAAGACCGGACGATATCATGCCCCTGGCGGAAAATTTCATGAAGAGTACCTGTCGCCGTTTTAACCGGCCGTTGATGGCGCTTTCACCCGAAGTGGAAGAAGCTTTCAAAAATTACGATTGGCCCGGTAATGTCCGAGAGATGCAAAACGTCATCGAAGGTTCGACGCAATTGGCAACGCAAAATGAGATTACTTATGACCTTATAAGTCAATATATTATCCCCAGCAAATCAAGTAGTTCTGCTTCCGTTCAGGAAACCCAAACCGTAGCCGTGGTCGAAAAGCAGCTTATTCTTGATTGCCTGACTAAATACAAATATAACAAAACCGAAGTAGCCAAAGCCCTGGGCATGTCGCGGCGCACCCTGTATCGTCGTTTGAATGAATACGGGATCAAATAATATAGTACTCTGTCAACCCTAATTCCACATTTCCTTGTCGGTTAAATTTCTGCATGGCTACGTTGTCGTCAATCGCAAT
>DATMYB010000173.1:0-2922 GCA_035561215.1 Syntrophomonas sp.
TAATTAAAGCAGCCGATAATAGAGAGAATATAAGGGGACAACTGCATCTTCCAGTCTCGTCCCGGGCAAAGTCCGAAAGGAGTCTGGATAGTGAAAATCACTATTGACCAAAAATCAGTTGAAGCAACTCCCGGAGAAACTATTCTCCAGGCAGCTCAAAGAGCAGGTATTCGCATACCCAACCTGTGTCATTACGGCATCTGCCAGGGAAAAGGCTTGTGTCGCATCTGTATCGTAGAAATAAAAACGGGAAGTGAAACCCGGCTGGTGGAATCCTGCACCTATCCGGTTATGGATCAATTAGTAGTCCGAACTTCCTCGCCTTTTATATACGACATCCGCAGGAGCATGATCAATTTACTGGTTGGCAAAGGTGATTTAGAACCAGGAGACGTAGCCGGCATTATCGGTTCGTCTCAAGACAACCTCTGGCTTGATCTGCCGGAAAGCGTACTTTTTTATGATCATGAGAAGGGCAGGGACCAGGAACCCGACGTAATACGGGAAGGTCTCCTGTCCAACCCCTACCTGGCCTTCATAATTGTTGATAAAGACGGTTATATTCGCTCCATTAATGAAACCTGCCTGGATAGAATGGGAATAAAGCTGGAGGATGCCCTGGGTAAATATATCACTGATGTTGTTCCAAACAGTGAACTTCCTGAGATATTAAAGACCGGGCGGACGGACCGGGCGGAATTCTGGCCGATTAATGGACATGACACCATTGTCAACCGGGTGCCTCTGGTCAAAGACGGCAAAATAATCGGCGCCATAGCTTACAGTCTGTTTTTGGACATGTCGGGTGCCCGTTTTTTTATGGATAAGCTGCAGGAAAGGGAAAAGGAGTTCGACGACTTTCTGCAGGGGCTTCTCGAGAATCCATATCTCGCCTATATCATTGTAGATAAAAACGCCAGAATAACGGCTATCAATCAGGCTACGCTTGATATATTGGAATTGGATAAAAGCGATGCAATGGGGAAATATGTATTAGATGTACTTCCCAATTCGCTGCTTCATGAAATAGTAAAAACCGGACGGACGGACCGGGCCGAGTTCTGGCCTATCAAAGACCGGGATACGATTGTCAATCGGCTGCCGATTCTAAAGGACGGAAAGATTATAGGCGCGTTGGGTTACAGTCTCTTTCTTGATATTGCCGGGGCGCGGCTCTTTGCCGAAAAGCTGCAAAAGAGGGAGAAGGAATTTAATGACTTCCTGCAGGGGCTTTTGGAAAACCCGTATCTGGCTTATTATATCATTGACCAGGACTCAAAAATAACGGCTATCAACCAGGCATCCCTGGATATTCTGGAGATCGACAAACAAGATGCCATGGGAAAGAATATTCTTGAAGTAATCCCCAACTCTGAACTTCCTCAAATATTGGCAACGGGGCGTATTGACCGGGCTGAGTTCTGGACCATTAAAGATCACGATATGGTGGTCAACCGGATGCCCATCACCAAAGATGGCGAAATCATAGGTGCAATAGGGTACAGTATTTTTCTTGATAAAACCGGAGCTAAAATATTTTCGCAAAAACTCATAGAAATGGAAAAACAGCTAAGCCAATATAAAGAAGAAATTAAGGAAATCTACAGCGCCAAGTGGACATTGAACGATCTGATCGGAATCAGTCCATCCTTCTCGGGGGTCAGATCAATTGTAGAACGCCTTTCTTTTACAACTTCAACCGTATTGATTACCGGAGAAAGCGGAACTGGAAAAGAACTAGTCGCTCAGGCCATACATAACAGCAGTTTGCGCAAAACGGGACCTTTTATCCGCATTAATTGCGTGGCATTGCCCGAAAACCTTCTGGAATCGGAGTTATTCGGTTATGAAGAGGGAGCGTTTACCGGAGCCAAAAAGGGCGGCAAGCCTGGAAAATTTGAATTGGCCGCTGGTGGAACCATTTTCTTGGATGAAATCGGAGATATGCCGCTTACCATGCAAACCAAGCTGCTGGGAGTGCTGCAGGAAAAGGTAGTTGAGCGGGTGGGCGGGACCAAGCCCATACCGGTTGATGTTCGGGTTATTGCAGCCACCAACCAGGATCTGGCAACCATGGTCTCCGAGAATAAATTTCGAGGCGACCTTTATTACCGGCTCAATGTGATGAGGCTGGATCTGCCCCCGCTGCGAAACCGCATGGAAGATTTGCCCCTCCTGGTCAACAACCTTATCATTCGAATTAATCAGAAATTGGGTACCAATATTCAAAAGATCTCACCACAAGCCTTGGAGCTGCTTCAGAATTATTCCTGGCCAGGTAACGTAAGAGAGTTGGAGAATCTGCTGGAACAAGCGGTTAACCTGGCCTTTATGAACCAGGAACGATCTCTCGGGACCCTGCATTTCCCGTCATTAATGGGTTCATCAATCATTGAGGTAACCCAGGTGGAATCCAATCAGCTGGGCCTTACCGATTTAGTGCAAAATCTGGAGAAGGAACTGATTGTCCAGGCCCTGGCCAAAACGGGCAACAACAAGTTCCAAACCGCCAAGATTTTAGGTTTGAACATATCCGCCCTGTACCGTAAATTGCATAAATACGGAATTGAGCATAACTTAAATAATGATGATAACTAGCTTTCGCAGTTGACAGAAGCATGGCTTCTTTGCGCCGACTGCGTTGCATAGTATCCTTTTATTCTGAAACAGCCTCTTACCAACGCTTCTTTCTTACCCCCACCTGGCAAAGAACTTCCCTGGAGACCGGTTGATTTTGCTATGGTCATCTCTATGAATACTCCGAATTTGACAAAAACCAACACGAAGGGATTTTGAGCTGCTTCCATAAATGCTCTAAAATCCCTCTATTATTTGCTGCCTTCGTTTTTGCATTGGTTGCTCTAATTTTTCATAACGACAATATTAAGACTAAAACCGTATTTTGGGGCGAAAGCCTTACAT
>DATMYB010000174.1:0-21809 GCA_035561215.1 Syntrophomonas sp.
CAGGATAGTGTAACATTTTGAAAATGTTACACCAGGGGTTACAGAAGTTATAGTGTTACATAAAATGTTACACCCTCATCAGATGCATATCTGCAAGATTTTTCTGCCTGTTTTCTCAAAATGAAGCTCTTCTTTAGCTCCGCTATAAAGGTGTTTTATTGCTTCCATAAGCATAAATAATCGATCGAAAAGACGTGTAACTTAATAACTGGCATATATCTTGCTCAATAAAGGGGTAAGTGAAACGGAATAAAAATATTTGCTTTAGCTGATTCTAGTGAGAGGAGAAAAGGAGGCGGAACGAGTGAGTCTGCAGCGATTTATTATCGAAGTCGGCACCGGAATAGACATGCATGGCGGGGATGTGACCAATGCCGCCCAAAAGGCTATCAAGGATGCCGTATCACACAGTTGCCTATGCGGCTTGTTTGACATCGTCGGAATCACTGATCCCAACCAAATGCATGTTCATGTCAAAGTAGCCTGCCCCTATCCAGACAAACTGGACCAGGAAGCAATTTTAAACGCTGTTCCTTTCGGCAGTACGCAATTGGAGGTGGAAGAAGGCGGATTGACGGTCAGAGGGCTGAATCTGCCCATGCTGGGTGAAGGAGACACGATCGTGGTTGCTGTCGCGGCGCTTACCGTCTACATCGACGTATAAAGGCCGAAGCAAGCCGATAAGTCTGCTCATCTTCAAAATACCACAAAGGGGGAGATAACAAACAAAATAATTTCAATTACGTTACGCCTAACAATTTTAAGGAGGGAATTTAAATGGATCTAACCAAAGAGCAACTGTTGGCAATGTACAAGACCATGGTAACTATCAGAGCATTTGAATCAAAAGCGGTTGAATTATTTGCTGCCGGTGAAATCCCCGGTTTCGTTCACCTCTATTTAGGGGAGGAAGCAATTGCTGCCGGCGTGTGCGCCAACCTGGAGAAGAAGGACTATATCGCCAGTACCCACCGGGGCCACGGTCACTTGATTGCCAAGGGCGGAGATTTGAATCTGATGGCAGCCGAACTGTTCGGCAAAGCTACCGGTTATTGCAAAGGCAAAGGCGGTTCCATGCATATCGCTGATGTTGATCTGGGAATACTGGGAGCCAACGGTATCGTCGGCGCCGGCATGCCCATTGCCACCGGCGCTGCCTTCGCCAATAAATATAAAGGAACTGACGCTGTAGCAATCGCCTTTTTCGGAGACGGTGCTTCCGACCGGGCTACCTTCCATGAATCTTTGAATTTAGCTTCTACCTGGAAACTGCCGGTAGTTTTCGTTTGCGAAAACAATGGCTGGGCGATTTCCAATGCGCAGGCAACCCACCAGAATATTACGGATATTTCCGATCGTGCCAGCGCCTATGGCATTCCCGGCGCTTCCGTTGACGGCAATGATGTGATCGCGGTTTATGAAGCAGCCGGTGCGGCGGTGGACCGGGCCAGAAAAGGCGACGGCCCCACTTTGATAGAGTGCAAGACCTGGAGACATCGCGGCCATTTCGAAGGTGATCCGGGCGCTTATAAAGATCCCAAAGATCAGGCGGAGTGGCTGACCAAAGACCCCATTCTTAAAATTGAAAAGAATCTGCTCAAGCTGAAATATGCCACCCAGGATGAACTGGATAAGATCAAGGCGGAGGCCCAGCACAACATCGATGCGGC
Organism: Syntrophomonas sp.; assembly: GCA_035561215.1. Taxonomy (GTDB): domain Bacteria; phylum Bacillota; class Syntrophomonadia; order Syntrophomonadales; family Syntrophomonadaceae; genus Syntrophomonas_B. The sequence goes on from DATMYB010000174.1 coordinate 1,671, forward strand.
AATAAAATTTGCCGAGTCCAGCCCTCAGCCCGATCCCAAAGAAATCTTAACCGACGTTTACGCAGATTAATTTTAAGAAAGGGTGAAGAATAATGACACAAATGACATATGCGGAAGCCATCAGAGACGGAATGCGGGTTGAAATGCGCCGTGATCCTAATGTTTATCTGGCTGGCGAAGATGTGGCTCAGTTCGGCGGATGTTTCGGCGTCACTGCCGGATTATATGATGAGTTCGGACCTAAACGGGTTATGAATACGCCCATCAGCGAAGCAGCCATCGTGGGGCATGCGGTAGGAGCCGCGGCGGCCGGGCTAAGACCTATCGCCGAAATCATGTTCGTCGACTTTATGGGATGCTGCATGGATGAGTTGTTCAACCAGGCGGCCAAAATGAGATACATGTTCGGCGGAAAAGCCAAAGTTCCAATGGTAGTCCGCACACCATGCGGAGCCGGGCAGGGAGCAGCCGCTCAGCATTCCCAGAGTGTTGAATCCTGGTTTACCCATATCCCCGGCGTCAAAACGGTCATGCCATCAACTCCCGCCGATGCCAAAGGCTTGATGATAGCGGCCATCAGAGACGACAATCCGGTAGTATATATCGAGCATAAACAACTGCTGACCGTGCCCGGCGAAGTGCCGGAAGGGGAATACGTGGTTCCGCTCGGCAAAGCGGATATCAAACGCGCCGGTTCCGACATTACTATTGTAGCATGGTCGTGGATGGCGCAGAAAGCCCTTACTGCGGCTGAAGAACTGGCCAAAGACGGAATCAACGCCGAAATCCTGGATCCGCGGACACTATCCCCGCTGGATAAGGACGCTATCCTGAAATCCGTGGCCAAGACCGGCAAATTGGTAATCGTCCATGAAGAAGTCAAAACCAGCGGTTTTGGCGGTGAGATTGCCGCCATTGTCTGTGAGGAAGGCTTTGATTATCTGGACGCTCCCATAAAACGTGTAGCTGCACCGGATACGCCGATTCCGTTCAATCCGATCCTTGAAAATGAGTTTATTCCTTCCGAAGACAAAATCATTAAAGCGGTTAAATCGCTGTTCTAAACCTGTAATCAGGACAGGCTGCGGCAACAGCCTGTCCGTTTCTTAATAAATCCCCGAAGGAGGAGTTGGCATGGCATCAGTCGGAATCATCGCTAACCCGGCTTCTGGTAAAGATATCCGCCGCTTGGTAGCTTACGGCATTTGCTTTGACAATCAGGAAAAAATAAATATCGTGAAAAGATGTCTGCTGGCCCTGGCGGCTACGGGAATCGACGAAGTTGTATATATGCCCGACTATTACGGGATTGTGCCCAGAGCCGTCGAGGGGTTGAAAAGCGATCACCGGCTGCCGATGGAAATGGTGCCTGCGGATATGGAAATGACTGCGACCCAGGCAGATTCAGCCCACGCTGCCCAACTGATGCAGGAGATGGGGGTGGGCTGCATTGTTACCCTGGGAGGAGACGGCACCAACCGCATGGTGGCCAAAGGCTGCGGCGATGTTCCGCTGGCGCCGGTTTCAACCGGGACCAACAATGTTTTCCCGCAAATGATCGAAGGCACCATCGCCGGATTAGCAGCCGGGGTAGTCGCCACCGGCAAGGCAACTTATCCGGCGGTGCACCCGACCAAAAAGCTGTTGATTGGCAAAAACAGCGAGCCGGTTGACATAGCGTTGATCGATGCAGTGGTATTGAAGGACTTTTTTATCGGTTCCCGGGCTATATGGGATGAAGAAAAAATCCGGCAGGTGGTAGTCACTCGAGGAGAACCGGATAATATAGGCATCTCCGCCATCGCCGGCAATCTGAATCCGGTCAGCATGTTGGAAGATAAAGGGCTGGTGATTGATATTGGACCCGGCCGCACCAACGTTTTGGTTCCCATCGCCCCCGGTCTGATCAGACCGGTTCAGGTCGCGGATTATCGAGTTCTGAAGGTAGGCGAAACCGTGGAAATAAACGATGGTCCGTATATTATCGCCTTGGATGGCGAACGGGAAGTGGAAGTCGGGGAAGGCGAACAGGTCACCATAAAACTTACCTTCGACGGTCCCAAAGTCGTAGATGTCAGGCTTGCCTTGCGTCAAGCGGTGGCCGGAGGATATGCGCAAAACACTGAGCTAATCGAAAATCTAAGCAAACGATAAGGGGGAAAAATACATGGCTACACCAATTGCAATGCCTAAGCTGGGTTTGTCCATGAAAATTGGCACCGTAGGCAAATGGCTTAAAAATGAAGGCGACAAGGTTAAAAAAGGCGAAGCCCTCGTAGAAGTAATGACGGACAAAATTACCAACAAGGTTGAATCACCGGCAGATGGTATTTTATTAAAAATCGTATCAGCCAAAGGCGCCAAGCTGCCTATCGGCGGTTTGATAGGCGTTATCGGCGAAGAAGGGGAAGACATAACCGCTATTCTTGCCGCCGGACCGGCGGATACGTCCGCACCTGCAGCCGCGCCCAAAGCTGCCGCGTCCGGAGAAAGAATCAAGATCTCTCCCGCTGCGCGTAAACTGGCGGATGAGAACGGCGTGGACTATACCCGCATCAGCGGCACCGGACCGGAAGGGCGCATCACCAAAGAGGATGTGGAAAAAGCCATCGAATCCGGTGTCGGCGCAGCCGACGACCGGCCCACCATCAACGTGGTTCCGTATGAAGGCATGAGAAGGGCTATCGGAGAAAACATGGCGGCAAGCTGGACTGCCAATGCCAAGGTAACCGAGCACATCAGCGTGGATATGTCCGGCATGCTGGCGCTGCGTAAAATGATCAACGAGGGCGCCAAGGACAAAGATAAAATTTCCGTTACCGCGTTGCTGACCAAAGCGGTGGCCAGAGCCATTGAAATCGATCCGAATGTAAACGTGACCCTGGACGTGGATGAAATCAAAACCCTGCAGGAAATTAATATCGGCATGGCAGTGGCCGTTCCGGCCGGTTTGATCGTACCGGTGATCAGAAATGCCAACACCAAAAAGCTGGCGGAAGTAAATGCGGAAATCAACGATCTGGCCAAACGGGCCCGGAAAAATAAATTGAGTCCGGATGAGATGGGCGGAGCCACTTTCACCATTACCAATCTCGGCGGTTACGGTTCGGTGGATTGGTTTACCCCGATCATCAACCCGCCCGAAGCTGCTATCCTGGGGGTGGGCAGAACGGTGGATAAACCCGTGGCAGTCAATGGGGAAGTTGTGATCCGGCCGATGATGGGGCTTTCGCTTTCCTTTGACCACCGTATCATCGACGGCGCACCGGCAGCGGCATTTTTGGCCGTGCTCATGAAGCTGATCGAGAAGCCTCAGAAAATATTTATCTAATGGCGGAGATCGTGAATTAAATTATCGCAGTTAATAAAGGAGGAGTTTACAATGGCGAACATGGAACCCAGCGAATTATTGAACAGTCTGTTTGAAGGTATGGCAGCCGTTGGCGAAGAAGCGCCGGAATTGAATGCCGCTTTCGTGCAGATGGACCAGGCGGCATATGTTGAAGGAGAACTGGAACGCAAATATAAAGAACTTATCGGCCTTGCCATAGCGCTGTATGCTCGCTGCGAGTATTGCATGACTTTGCATGTAAGGCAGGCATTGGATGAAGGCGCAAGCCGGGACGAGATCCTGGAAGCTGCTGCCGTGGCCGTCGCTTTTGGCGGATCACCTTCTATGGCGTACCTGTCCACCACCGTTATGAACGCCCTGAATGAATTTGAAGACTAGTGCACTGTACCATTCACTTTTGGATAAAGGACGCAGGATGAATAAGGGGTCGTCACTCAGCATAGCCGTAGCTATGGTGAGCGACGACAACACAGCAGATAGAAATTCAGACAAGTCATTTGCCGAAATGTGAGTGGTACAGTACACTAGCAAAATCGGAAGGAAGTTTTCGCATGTATAACAATATTATCGATGCTATCGGGCATACGCCCATGGTTAAAATAAATAAGCTGAACCCTAACCCCCGTATTCAGCTTTTCGCTAAACTGGAAGGCTTCAATCCTACCGGAAGCATCAAAGATCGCATCGCCATAAAGATGGTTGAACAAGCGGAAGCAAGCGGCGCTTTAACGAAAGGCAAAACCATTATCGAGCCTACCTCGGGCAACACCGGCATTGGCTTGGCAATGATCGGAGCAGTGAAGGGATATGCGGTTGAGATTGTAATGAGTTCGGCGGTTTCAGTTGAGCGCCGCAAAATGATCGAAGCCTTCGGGGCGAAAACGACTTTGACGGATGCTGCCGAAGGAACGGACGGCGCTATCCGGAAAGCCCATGAACTTTGCCGCAATAACCCCGGTAAATATTTTATGCCCAATCAGTTTTCCAATGAATATAACAAATTGGCCCATTATGAAACCACCGCCAATGAAATCTGGGACGACACCAACGGCCAGGTCACCCATTTTGTTTCCGCTCTGGGAACCTCGGGAACCATTATGGGGGTGGGCATGGGATTAAAAAAGAAAAATTCCGCCATCCAGATCGTCGAGGCCCATCCGGTGCTGGGCCATTATATCCAGGGTCTGAAAAATATGGAGGAGGCCATCGTGCCAGCCATCTATGACCCGGAGCAGATCGACCGGAGGATTATGGTGGAATCGGAAGCGGCTTTTGCCATGGCCCGCAACATTGTAGCCCAGGAAGGCATCTTCGTGGGCATGAGCAGCGGCGGCGCCATGCTGGCCGCGCTGGAATGCATTAAAGACCTGGAGAAAGGTTTTGTAGTGGTGCTCTTCCCTGACCGAGGCGAAAAATACTTGAGTACGGGTTTATTTAACCTGGCCGACTAGTGTACTGTCTCATTCACTTTTGGATAAAGGACGCAGGATGAATTTTCAGTCTGCAAGGCGGAGGAACGAAGCATAGCCGTAGCTATGGTGAGCGACGACAACGTAGCAGATGAAAATTCAGACCAGTCATTTGCCGAAATGTGAGTGAGACAGTACACTGGTAGTCTGCGTCGCCTAAAGGTTTAGGTTATCCGCCGAGAAAAATTTTTGCAGGGCAAGGGGTCGTCAATCGTAATACTGGACGTATTGCGATTGACGACAACGAAGTCCTGCGAAAATTTAGCCGGCGGGAAGCAAAGTTTTAGGTGATGCAGGCTACTAGAAGCTTGACTTCCCGATACGAGCTATCGCCACACTCTTTCTTTAAGACTAGGAAATAAAATCCCTTCAGCCTGGGGCAAGATTGCTTCCAGGTCAGCGCGCATAGAGAGCAGATCCAGATGGCCCTCAGCCAGCAGGGTGAAATTGTGTGAGTCGCAGTTCCCGGCTCTTTCTCCAATGCCGAACAACGTGGTATCCACAAAGGACGCGCCTCCTTTCACCGCCTCAAATGCAACCGCTGTCGCCATGCCCAGATCGTTGTGAGGATGGATTCCGAAGGGCATACCGGTTTGTTTGGCAAATTCCGATGCCATCTGTCGTGCCCGCAAGGGCGTCAATATGCCTACCGTATCCGCTAGGCGGATCGAAGACACGCCCAGAGGTTTTATCCGGTTGGCCAGCGCGATCATAAAACCCATATCCGCCCGCGACGCGTCCTGAAAGCCGACGGTCACCTCATAGCCCCGGCCCCGCGCCAATTCTACGCAACCCTGCAGTGTGTCCGTTACCCAAGCCTGGTTCCGGTGCAGGTAATTTTGTATCAACAGGGGCGATGCGGGAGCGCTGATATGGATGATGTCCGGGGCGCAGTCAAAGCTGTGCCGGATATCCTCCTGGTTCATCCGGTTCCATACGGAAATCCTGGCCTTTTTCCGCTGCTGCATGATGAGGCGGACGGCTTCTTTTTCGCAGTCTCCCATGGCCGGTATGCCGGCTTCAATGGAATAAAAGCCGGCTTCATCCAGCAGCCGGGCCAAAGCGGCTTTATCCTCCGGCTTCATGGCGAAACCGCAGCCCTGTTCTCCGTCCCGCAAGGTCGTATCGGTCAGCATCACTTTGGGGCCGGTCATGCGGCGTCACCTGCCCACACTGCCCGCACCAGCTCTAAAAGCCTCTGGTCGGAGAGACTGGCGCCCGTTTCCATGCTCTCTGCCCGCACCAGTTGAAGCACTTTTTCCAAGTCGCTTACGGGGCCAAGACCCAACTCTCGCAGTTTTATTTCCAGGGCATGTTTTCCCGAGTGCTTGCCAATGACGATACGACTACGGGCGCCTACCGCTTCGGGAGCAAAGGGTTCGTAGCACCGTTTGTCTTTGACCAGACCGTCCACGTGAATTCCCGACTCCACCTCAAACAGTTTGGCGCCCACCACGGCCTTATGATGGGGGATAGTGCGGCCCCGGACCAAGGCGAAGGCCTGCGCCGCCGCTTCCAGTTTTTCCAGACGGATAGAATCCGGCAAACGACCGCAGACATGCAGAGCAGCCAAAACTTCTTCCAGAGGTGCGTACCCGCCTGCGCCCAGCACACTCAACGTCAGGCGTCTGCCTCCGGCCAGAACCCATTCTACCGCCAGGGCGGTACCCAGAGCTCCCGCTCCGCGGGGGCAGAAAGCGCTGTGTTCATCTGCCGCCAGCCGGGCGAACAGGCGGGGATAGTCCTGCCAGAACAGCGCAGCGTCAGCCATCCACCGCACTTCTTCGGCGTCCTCCGCCGGACAACCGCCGATGTCGGCGGTACAGACCGCCGGCTTTGGCATGCCGGGTTGTTTCCCCGCATAAGCGGCAAAACCTGGCGGTACGGGTCCGCTGTCCTCCGGTAACTCCAGCACAGTGCGGGCGGGAACAAGAGCGTCGCCGACCGTTTCCAGCAGGCCCGCCGGCACTTGCACATACGTTACGCCCAGGGCCAGGGCCGTCCGGTAATAGGCCTGCGTATGCGCCGGGTTCAAATTTTCCGTACATAAGGTGATATCGGTAATTTCTAAGGCTTTCATAATTATATAACCAGCTCTTCCACCTTTTCGTCGTTTTCAAAATGCTGCTCCACGATCCGTTCAATATCGGCCTTGGTCACGTTGCCGTACCAGGTGCCTTCCGGATATACTGCCATAATCGGTCCTTTATCGCAGATGCCGAAACATCCGGTATTGGTAATCATTACTTGACCGTGCAGATCGCGCTCCTCGATTTCATCCATCAGACGCTGTACCAGATCCACACTGTCCTTGGAATGGCAAAATCCTTTCTGCACACCGTTGATGCGGCAGCTGGTACATACAAACACATGGTATTTCGGTTTGATCATCGTTACATAATTCCTTCCATTTTGTTTTCACGGTAAGCGGCGGCCGCTTCCCGCACCGCGTCTTCGATGCGCCCGAAGCTCATGAAAGCGGCGATGCCTTTTTCGGCCAGCTTCGCGCGCGGGGTGTCGCCGATGCGCATGGTCACCACGCAGGCGCAATCCTTTACTGCCTCGTAGATCTCTTCGAATTTGTATTGCTTGTTGCTGCCGCCGCCCCGGTTGTCGCATCCGGCGGTTCGATCGCAATATTTTCCGACGCCTCGCCGTTCCATAAACCTGACTTCACCGTCGCTGCAAGCATAGATGTAAAAATCAGACGCCTGACCGAAATGCTGATCCACCAGCACGCCGCTGCGGGAAGATACCGCCAGCAGCAGCGGTTTGGGCTGCAAGACTGCTGCAGTGTTTTCTCTCCTGGCGCAGGCAACCTCGCCGCCGGTCCGGACTGCTTCGATGGCGACGCCGGTAAGCATCCCCCCGATATCGTGATCCAGAGTGCCGGCGGCATCTGCCCGGCACTGGCGGCAGTGCATCATCTGGGTAAGGGTTTGACCGCATTGCTTGCGCATCTGCATGATCTCTTTGTTGCTGACCAGCGGCATGTTTTCAAATTTACTGCCTTTGACAGGAATCAACTGCATAATGTTGGTCAGGGTGACGCCCAGGGATTTCATCTTTTCCACCACCGCCGGGATATGCTCCTCGTTGACGTCCTTCAACATCACAATGTTTACTTTTACGATTATGTCGCGTTCCACCAACATGCGTATGCCCGCCAGCTGGTTGGCCAACAGAATGGCGGCGGCGGTTTCACCGGTGTAGGTTTCGCCCATATAACGGATATGCTGGTATATTGGGGCCGCTATTTTTACGTCCACTGCATTGACAGTCACAGTTACGTGAGAAACGCCGAGTTCGACGATTTGCTCCACATACTGGGGCAGCATCAAGCCGTTGGTGGACAGGCAGAAGGTCACCTCCGGATCAATCATTCTGATCATCTGCAGGGTCTTTTGGGTTTTATCAAAATCCGCCAGAGCATCCCCCGGGCCGGCGATCCCTACTACCGTCAACCGGGGAATTTTTTCTCTGGCTTCTTTATAGCGCTCCAGCGCCTCGGCGGGGGTCAGCAGGCGGGTAGCGACGCCCGGCCGGCTTTCGTTGGGACAGTCGTACTTGCGCAGGCAGTAATTGCATTGTATATTGCACTCACGCGCCACCGGAAGATGGAGGCGGGCATAGCTGCCGCCGCATCCGTTGAAGCAGGGATGGGATGCGGTCTTTTCCTGGATGGTTTTCGCTTCCAACCTTTTTGGGTCGCCGGGAATAACTTCCCAAACCTGGCTCAGGCCCTGGTAATATTTCTGATACTGGTTCTCACGATAACCCTCTTCCTTGCGAGAGATAAGGGCGTTGGTACACCTGTCCAGCAAGGTCAGAGCGCCTTCGTAGCCGATGGTGCGCACCCGCTGTCCGCCCACATGGTCGTGGATGGGAAAGGCGCAGCGGATCAAAGGGATCCCTAATTTGTGCTCGATGCGCCGACCGTCGGAGTTGCCGATCAACAGGTTGGCCCCCAATTCCATAGCCCGGTCTTCGATGGTATCGAAGTCGCAATCGTCCAGGATTTCAAATCGCTTTACGAACTGCGGCGCCGCCGCACAGCGGATTTCTTCCACCAGCAGGGGAGCAAGTTTTTCGCATTTGGCGCCGGTGGCGACCAGTACCGGCACAATGCCGTTCTCCGTGCACATCCTCGTTACCGCGTAGACAAAATCCGGTTCGCCGAAGATCGCCGCTCTTCCCTCCGCGTTATATTTGTGGGAATCCACCATGGCGTCCAGATAGCGTGCCCGGGCACGCAGTATATTTTCGGTGGCCCGGCCTCCCGCCTCCTCCACCAGCACCCGCAACAGCTCGTCGCTGTCCTGCAGGCTGACGGGCAGATGACAACGGATATAAGGAACGCCGTACGTATCGTAAAGATACCTGGCCGGCGAATAATTCTCATTGACAAAGGAAGCGATCTCCACCGTGAGCCGTGCTCCAGCCATCTGCGCGATTTCCGCCAGGGTTGTTCCTCCCTCAGGCAAACGCTGGTATTGGCGCTGGTGCCCGCCGTCAAGATTGTCGGACAGATCGGGCAAAAGAATCGCCTGCAATCCCAGTTCCCCCAGCAGATTTTTTAGATATCTGGTATCCGCGGGGCTTAACATGCCGGTAATCACATTAATTTTGTCGTGTTTGGCCGTGTTCATTTCCGTATGAGCCACGATGGCGTGCAAAGCGGTAAAAAAGCCTTCGTACTGGGTTCCGGAATAGCCGGCGGAAGAGACCGGGATGATTTTGGCGCGGCAATCGGAATGGGCCGCATAAAAATCCCGGATCATGCGGGGCAGATCCTCCCCGATGGTCTCCGCCAGGCAAGTGGTAGCCACCCCGATTACTTCCGGATCGTAGAGAGCGATGAGATTTTCAAGGCCTTTGATCAAATTCTCTTCTCCGCCGAATACGGTGCCCTGCTCGGTCAGGGAGGAGGAGGCGATATCCACCGGCTCGTTATAATGGGTGGCCATATGGCGGCGAATATAGGTGCTGCATCCCTGGGAGCCGTGCAGCAGCGTCATGCAGTGCCGTATGCCGTAAAAAGCGCTGACGCTGCCCATGGGCATGCACATTTTGCATGGATTTACATTCAGATTGACCAGATTCATGCTCATAGGCTCATCTCCCTTCAAGCAGAAAAGGCGTCTGCAGCGCCTGCCAGACCGGACTGTTGATGGACTGATTGATCTCCCGGACGAAATTGACTACGCCGTCATAGCCTGCCAGGGCGTGTTTGCGCTCGTGGTTGTGGTCGCAAAAGGCGATGCCCAGTTTATATGCCAGCGGCCGTTCCTTGACGCCGCCCACCAGGATATCGGCGTCCTGCTGCTGCATGAAAGTCTCCAGCTCGGCGGGGTTGGCATCGTCCAGAATAATCGCGTCGCTGTCCACCAGCCGGCCGATCATCTCGTAATCATCGGCCTTGCCGGTCTGGGTCCCCACCACCACGGTTTTCATGCCCAAAGCATTGAACTGGCGGATGAGAGAAATGGCTTTGAACCCGCCGCCCACATAAATTGCCGCTTTTTTACCTCTGAGCCGCGGTATATAAGAGTTCAAAAAGCCCCGCAACCGTTGTTCTTCCTGCCGCGCCAAGGCCCGGGCTTTGCGAACATTTTCCGGCGCACCCACCGCCTCGGCTACTCGGATCAGGGAAGCGGATGTATCTTCCACGCCGAAGAAGCTGACTTTAATGAACGGTATCCCCATTTCCTCCTCCATGCGGTTGGCCAGGTAGGTCATGGAACCGGCGCATTGAACGATGTTGAGGGCGGCGCCGGGCGCTTTGATAATGCTCTCATAACTGGCGTCGCCGGTGATGGTGGATACCACTTCGATACCGATTTCATGCAGATAGTTTTGGATGATCCACATTTCTCCCGCCAGGTTGAAATCTCCCAGGATATTGACCCCGTGTTTTGGGGCCGTGGTCCGGTGCGGTGAAATCAGCTCCATAATGGCGTTGCAGGCCATTTTGTAACCAAAGGATTTATTGCCGGAAAAGCCGGGGGATTTTACCGGGATCACGCGAATCCCGTATTTTTTCTCCGCCTGGCGGCATACCGCCTCCACATCGTCGCCGATCACGCCCACGATGCAGGTGGCGTAAACAAAGATCAGCCGGGGGTTGTGTTGGGCCATCAGTTCGTCAATCGCTGCGGTGAGCTTTTTTTCACCGCCGAAAACGATGTCCTGCTCGCCCAGATCGGTGGAAAAGCTGTTGCGATACAACTCGCTGCCGCTGGTGAGGCTTCCGCGTATATCCCAGGTATAGCTGGCACAGCCGATGGGCCCGTGTACAATGTGGAAAGCGTCGGTAATCGGATTCAGCACCACCCGGGCGCCGCAGTAAACGCAGGCCCGCTGGCTCACCGCACCGGAGAGGCTGTCGCTGTCGCAGCTGATGGCGCAGCCTTCTGCATTCCCGTATTGAATAAAGCTTTTTCTTTCATTGAGTATGGCGGTATTATCCATGGCTTTATCTCCCTTTCATGCCGGTGGAACTTGACTCCGGCAGATCTCCCCTTTTTTAAGCCCCGTAAGACTTGCGCCTTACGGGTTTATGAAAAAAACGGGCGCATTGCTGCTTTCGCATTGAACCCGCTTTGGTTATTGCTATGGAAATTAATTAATGATTCCCCTGCAAAAACTTATAATTCGTTGGTGGAATGTATAAACATTACGTCGCCAGGCTCAGCGCCAAGTGCTCCTCCATGTTTATACATTCCACCGATTAAATCAGGCTTTTTGCAGTGGAATCAATTAATTTAATATTGCTCTACATGATCACGTCCAGGTCCTCATCGGCGCAGGTACGGTCCTGATAATCCAGCAGCGCGTTGGTAATCTGTTCCACCAGCCGCAGCGCGCCCCGGTAGCCGGTAATCGGGAAATAGGAATGGGCGTACCGGTCAAGGACGGGAAAACCTGCGCGTACAAATGGTATATCCTCCGCCTTCGCGATCTGCTTGCCGTAGCTGGTTCCCAGCAACAGGTCCACCGGTTCGTTTTTGATCCATTGATGCAGTTCGAACAGGTCGGCGCTGGACTTCACCGTGCAATCGGTTACATTAAAATTGAACAGGATGCTGCGGGCGGTCTTTTCAAAAGCTTCACCGGGAGTACCGGTAATCACATACCGGGGGATCATGCCCATTTCCAACACCAGTTGCATCAGTCCCAGCACCGTATCCGGATCGCCGAATATGGCTGCCTTTTTGCCGCTGTAATGAAAATGGGCGTCCAGCATGATATCGATCAACTGTCCCCGCTCTTCTTCCAGAGCTGGGGGGATCTCTTTCTGCTCCAGGCCCGACAGGGTCATGATAAATCGATCCGTACCTTCGATGCCGATGGGCAGCGGAATCAAATCGTAGGGCACCTTGCATTTGCGTTTCAGGACATGGGCAGGCTCCGCGGAAGTTAAAAGCCCGCAGGCTACGATCTGGCTGCAATCTCCCAGGGCCATGATTTCCGGTACGGTGGTGCCCCCTTCCGGATACATCTCGTAATGTCCGGTCATGGGCGCGTCCATTACGCCGCTCTGGTCGGGAAACATGATAAAAGGGACCTCCATCAGGGCGGCGATCCGCTTCATCTCCCGCAGGTCGGCAGGATTGAGAAAGCCCGGGAATATGCCGGTTTTACCGTTTTTCACGTCGGTGGAAACCGACAGATAATTGATAAAGCCGCACATCATATTAAAGAAGCCGTTTATATGCGATCCCACATAGCTGGGAGTACTGGCGTGCACCGCCAGCTTGCCTTCCGGTATCTCCATGTCTAGAATATAGCTGCCCACATCGTCGCCGATCGTCTCACTCAAGCAGGTGGTGTGCACCGCAATAATGTCCGGTTTATAGATCTCAAACACGTTTTTCACGCCGGTGCGCAAGTTGCTGCCGCCGCCGAATACCGAAGCCCCCTCAGTGAAGGAACTGGTGGAGGCGATGGCCGGCTCCTTGAAGTGCCGTGACAGAAACGTGCGGTGATACGACACGCAGCCTTGGGAACCGTGGCTGTGGGGCATGCATTTGTGCACTCCCAGGGCGCAATACAGAGCCCCCACCGGCTGGCAGGTCTTGCAGGGATTGATACGCAGCGAACTTCGTTCCATGATTGTTTCCGGAGTTAAATTAAGCATCAGCTTTCACCTCCTGCCAGTTTGGCCTGCAGGGTGGATTGGTTCTTCCAAGGCGGCGTCACATAGCGCCACGCAGGGGCATACAGTCCCATGGTGATGTCCCGGGCGAAATTGATGGCCCCGGTAAAGCCGGAATAAGGGCCGCTGTAATCGTAGGAATGCAATTGCCGGGAAACCACGCCGCTTTTCTGCAGCACGTATTTATCCTTGATTCCGGAAAAGAAGAAATCCGGTTTTAATACGCGGACGAATTCTTCCGTTTCGAAATGGTTCAGATCATCTACCACGATGCTGCCGGTTTTCATATCCCGGATCATGCCGTTGTAATTCTCCAGCGGCATTTGCCTCTTCAGTTGTTCGTACCGCTCTTTGCTCAGGAAAGCGCGGAATTTTTCCGGATCCGGCTCTACCGTTATGCTCTCAATGTTTTTGCTGTCAGCGTCTTCTTTAATGTTGGGGATGATCTCCCGGCCTTCATAGTCGTCCCGGTGGGCGAACTCGTAACCGGCCAGCACCGTCTCCACGCCAAAATCCCTGAGCAAGTTTTGATAATGATGGGATCTGGAACCGCCCACGAAGATGGCTGCGGTTTTCCCTTGCAGCTTGGAGCGATAGTAAACCCGGGCTTCTTCAATAGCGTCCATCTCATCGGCGATCACTGCCTCAGTGCGGGCTTTCAGTTCCTCGTCGCCAAAAAAATCCGCCATGTCCCGCAAAGATTGAATGGTGGCATCCACCCCGATAAAATTTACTTTGAGCCAGTTAATGCCGTATTTGTCTTTCATCATCTCGGCAATGTAGTTGATGGAACGATGACACATGACCAGGTTGAGATCGGCGGTGTGAGCCTTTTGCAAGTCTTCGAAACTGCCGTCGCCGGTAAACACCGCTACCAGTTCGTAACCGATACGTTTCAGGATGCGCTCGGTTTCCCAACTGTCCCCGCCGATGTTGTATTCACCCAGCAGGTTCACTTTGAATTTATGATCCGACACCGCATCGCCGGTGCCGATCACCCGCCGCATCAGCCCGTTATTGGCGATATGATGTCCGCCGCTCTGGCTGACGCCTTTATAGCCTTCGCAACTGAAGGCCACACAGGTGATGCCGTATTTCTTTTCCGCATCCGCCGCCACCGCGTGGATGTCGTCGCCGATCAGTCCCACCGGACAGGTGGAGCAAATCAGAATGCATTTCGGCGAAAACAGTTCCATGGCTTCATCGATGGCCGCCCGTAATTTTTTTTCTCCGCCGAAGACGATATCCGGTTCCTGCATATCGGTGGAAAAACAATACTGGATAAAATTTTCTCCGCTTTCCGTTTTGGCTTTGTTGCGGCGGGTTCCCCAGGAATAAAAACCGCAGCCGATGGGACCGTGGGTAATGGTCAGCGCGTCTTTAAGCGGCCCCAGCACCACCCCTTTGCAGCCGGCGTAGCAGCAGCCCCGGTTGGTCATGATGCCGGGAACACTGCGGGTGTTGGCCGAAATCTGCAAGTCCTGGTCCTCCCCGGTGATCTCGATCACGTGATCTTTGCGGTTTTTATACACACGGGCGCCGTATTGCTCTAACACTCTATCCCGTTTGTTCATATTGATTACCTCTTTCTTACAATGTGTTCTCCCCGGTGCGCACTTTATAGGTTTCCATCACTGGCAGGACGAATATCTTGCCGTCACCGGGATTGCCGGTCTGGTTAACTTCAATGATGATCTTGACTGCCTTTTCCACCTGATCGTCTTCCACCACCAGCATAAAATACCGTTTGGCGATGAGCCGCGCGCCTTCGGTAAAAGATTCCCCCACTTTGGATACCGGGATCTCGCCCGTGTCCATCACATACTTCAACAAGGCGGGATCGATCTGTTTCTTGCCCCTGCCCAGGCAGCGCCGGCATAAAAATGCGGGAAATCCCGCCTCTCCCAGGGCCTTTTTGGTCGCGTTGACTTGGTTGGGCCGGATAAACGCCATTATTTCTTTCACAATACCGGCCCCCCTTACAATCCTTGCTTGCCGGTGCTGATGGTATAGGCATCTTCCACAGGGCTGATGAAGACGCGCCCGTCGCCGTAATTTCCTTTTTCCCCGGTACGAGCGGTGCGTAAGACGGCTTTGACCACATCGTCCTTGTCCTCGTCGTTGACTACCATCCACAGCATTTCCTTGGCGATTTCATCGTATTGTATGTCGCCGATGACGACGCCGCGCTGTTTGCCGCGGCCGAAAACGTCCATCTTGGTTACGGCCGGGAAACCCGCCTCCAGAAGCTCCAGCATGACGGTGTTTACCATTTCCGGTCTTATAATCGCTCTGATCAACAGCATTGTTTCTCCTCCCATCCTATTAAATGTCGAGTAATCCATGCTCCATCAGCAGGGTTTCCAGCCGCTCCTGGGGGAGCGGGGCAGGAATCACAAACATATCGTTGCCGTCTATCTTATTGGCCAGGGTTCTGTATTCATCCGCCTGACCGCACTGGGGTTCAAAATCGATGACGGTTTTCTTATGGATCTCAGCCCGCTGCACCATGTTGTCCCGGGGTACGAAATGGATCATCTGACTGCCCAGTTCCTTGGCAAAGGCCTCGACCAATTCGGCCTCACCGTCGACCTTGCGGCTGTTGCAGATGATGCCGCCCAGGCGTACGCCGCCGGTACGGGCATATTTCTGAATGCCTTTGGAAATGTTGTTGGCGGCATACAGGGCCATCATTTCACCGCTGGCCACGATATAGATCTCTTTGGCCTTGCCTTCGCGGATGGGCATGGCGAATCCGCCGCACACTACGTCTCCCAGTACGTCATAGAAAACATAATCCAAGTCCGCCTCATAGGCTCCCAGCCTTTCCAGCAGACTAATGGAGGTAATGATGCCGCGGCCGGCGCAGCCGACGCCTGGTTCCGGCCCGCCGGATTCCACACATTTGATGCCGGAAAAACCGCCCTTCAGCACCAGGTCCAATTCAATATCCTCGCCTTCTTCTCTCAAAGTATCGAGTACCGTCTGCTGTGCCAGACCGCCCAGGATCAAACGAGTGGAGTCCGCCTTGGGGTCGCAGCCCACGATCATAATCTTTTTCCCCTTCTCCCCCAGCCCGGCCGTCAGGTTTTGGGTGGTGGTGGATTTACCGATACCGCCTTTTCCGTAAATTGCTACCTGCCTCATATGAATCCCTCCTAAAAAATCAGACGGCGCCATCGCTGAAGATGACGCCGTCGTTACAGAATCCGCTTTTTACAGTCGGTAAAAAGCACTCATTATATGATTTATGTCAACAAAAAAGCCATTTCAATACTGAAATGGCTTCTGTGCCGCACTGATTGTGCAATTATTTTATTATCTCATCAGCGTTACCAAAACCGCTGTATGACCACCCATTCATCGCATCTGCGTAGTTTGAATTTGAATTATGTTAGAAATTATAGCAGGCGTAAAATGGGCTGTCAACAACCCCGGCCTGCCAAAATTGAGTATATCCAGTATACATTTGCGCCGCCCCTCCATTACAACAGTATCAAACAAACCCTGCCTGTATTAAACGGCAGACGGGTCGGTACTGCGTAGGTACTGCCGCACAGGCGTCGGGAATCGCCGCAGGAGCTTTCCGGCACGCGCTGGGTTTCACCTTAGAACGCCAGCCGGTAGGTTTCATAGGTAACCGGCTACCGGCACATTCGACGGGTGATGAAAATCCGGTTGACGCCGGCTTCATCCCGCCTGGCACAATATTCCAGGCTGCGGTCCGCCATGGCCTGTTCCATCCAGGGGGGCAGGTGGTCGCAAATCAATTCCAGGGACATGAAATTGACGTTGCGGATAAAATTCTGCAGGGCCATTTTGGAGGAAATCTCGGGGAAGGCCTTCTGCAACCGCACCAGATCGAAATAAAAGTTGCCGTCATTTTGCGGTGAAACCGGTTCCCGGGGTGGGAGATCAGGAACGGCCTGGGCCTGCAAAATATCTTGCATGATTCCGTCCAGCAACTCGCCGCTGATTTCCTCCGCCTCAAAAATAGCATAGCCTTTTTTATTCAACAGTTGATAGGCAAGACCCGAAACTTTTTGGGCAACGATAATATGGCAGTCCGCAAATTTTTCTGCCAAATCATCGACCATATTTTTGATGGTTTCGGCGCTCTCCGGCCGCTCTGCGACATCGCAGCCGGAATCCGGTCGCCATTGGGCCTCGGTTTTACGCCACAACACCAGGCACTGAGCTTGCGTAAACGCCGCCAGCCGCCCCTCTCCATCCAGAGCCGCGATGATCTGTTTATTCATGTGTAACGTGCCTCCATTTTAGATTACATAATTACTAGCACATTTCAGCAAATAAGTAAATCCGATTAAAGGAGCTGCCGCCACTGGCCGTAACCGTACCTGCCGCCGGGCCGGGAATAAAGATCAGCCCTTGGGAAAACCACCGCTCCCCGGCTTGAATCTTATGGATTTTCCAAAGGCTAAAAAGGAAGCGCTGCTGGATATCTATATCTATGATTCCAAGACGTGCAGGTATTCCATGTCCAGTCGCTGCATGTCGAGTTCTAGATCATCAAGCAATTTCTGTTCGTCGATGATCAGCAGAATTCTGCCGCCGGTTCCGTTTACTTTTACGACGTTTTTAATCAACGTAGAGGAACTATTGGCTTTCGGAGTCGGTAAGATATCATCCTCACTGATTTCGATCACATTGATGAGACGGTCTACCATCAAGGCGGCTAGGGTATCATCCTTTAATTTGATGATCAAAAGATCGTAATTTTCCCCTATGCTGGATGATACGGCGCACAGCGCCCGCATATCCAATACGGTAACAAACTGGCCGCGATACTCGATGATTCCTTTCACCGCCTGGCCGTTTTCAGGAACACAGGTAATACCAAGATTTTCGACCGCTTCCATAATGACGCTCTGTTCCAGCCCGAAAACGCGTCCGTCCACCAAAAACGTTCCGTAGACCCTGACGGCACCGTTAACGGGGATACAGGACTGCTCCAGAAAATCACTTTCATAATCGTAGACGTCAATCCGGGTGTAGTCGGCCAGTTTTTCGAACACGAAGGCCATCACGTCGTTTTGGTAGCCGTCGCTGTTTTTATATTCGCGATAACCGGAAGAACAGGCGTATCCGACTGTATAAAAAGTGTTTGCATAGACGATAATTTCCGAGGATGCCACCCCGTTTTTCGCCTCGAAAAATCTCTTGGGCAGGTTTAAGATATCTCCCGGGGGCATTTCTTCATTGGTGGAGGCAATAATACGGCCGTCCCGGTCCGTATAAATGGCAAAGGAGTTTTCTCTCTCCTTCAGGATCTCCTCCAGCATGGTTCGGAACTGAAATTCACTGTCAAATACGATACCGATACCTCCGACGGTTTTGTCCTTATTGCCAATGTCGGTGACGGAAGCGCTGTAAATATAGGTGTACTTGTCATCATAGAGGGGGCTGGCATGAAACGGGGAAACGAAGTATCTGCCTTCCCGGTTGTTTCCGAGCACATCCCGCACATAGCCGCCGTCGACTGTCATGCCGATCTTGTCGTTATGCTCCGGGTTTGAGACCGCAACGATCCGGCCGTTTTTATCAAACAGGAACAAAAGGGAGTACACCGTGTACAGACTGTTGATATACTGCAGGATTCCAGTAAGAGCCTGGCGGTCTTCAGGGCTAACGGCTTCCCGCAACAGGGCTTTAAAGGTCGGATTGAGGGCCCACCATCGGCAATCGTTCGCTCTTTCATACAGATTGCGATCCATAATATCAATGCAGTGGGCTGCTAAAAATGTTTCCTCCCGCAAACTGGCAGAGATCACCGTAGCGAACAGATTCTGGACCGATTTTTCAAAAATGGCGCAGATCTCTCCACCGGTCTTGCGGATGCTGTGCAGAATCGGCTTGAGCCGAACGTACTCCTCTTCTTTATTGTTGCCGCTGGCAATGATCTGCCCGTTGTAGATAATGCGTTTGAGAGAGTAGTTGATTTGTTGGGTTTTCTCCATAATCTCATGCAGCTTGGCGGAAAAGGAGTTGGCCTGGTACATCAAACCCGACATGATCTCCGGTTCGATAGCCTGGAGGGTTTCCTGGGCCTTGTCCTTAAACGCCAGCTGCAGCGGGATCATCATGTGCCCTCTCCAGCCGAGGCCGTAATATCCCTGGTATCCGTTGGTATCGACTGTTTTGGCAATATACTCCACCCCGCGGTAATAGACGATGGTATTCCTGTCATTCGGGACCGACTCCACCTGGATTCCCAAGGGGACATGGTTTACATCGCTGCTGGCTATGACCGCATTCTGGTCATCGATGATAGTAATGACGGACCCATCATAGTCCGTGCACAGTTTCTGGAATATCCCCTGCATCTCGTTTTCAAACCGAAAGCAAAGGCAAAGGATCCCGGCCACTTGGCCAGAATTTTCATATAAGATCTTTTTGGAAAATATGTGGGCTTTCGGCTTTTTCATCTGTAGCGGCGAATAGCCGAAGGATTCCAGAAAATCTTTATCGGAATGCAGGGTCTCCCACAGCAGCGGATCTTGGATGCTGGCTCCCAGAATGGGATTGTTTTCATCCAAGTTGGCCAAAACGGTAAACTGCTTATCAAGTATTATGATTTCTTCATATACGGTGTATTTTTTTTCATATTCCCGCATCCGGTCGGTAATATAGCGCAGGTCTTTATCGCTCCGGGAAGGGTTGCAGGCAAAACGGCGTATATCATCGTCGGTAGCAAGAAAACCTACATCGGCGGTTCTCTCGTACAAGTTTCGGATTAAAATATCCACGGCAGCCTGGGCTTTTGATTTTGTCTTCAGCAACATCTTCTTCACGGTTTCAGAAATAAGCGAGTTGATCAAATCATTTTGCAGCGAAGAAAAGCTGTTTTGGACGTTGACCATGTGCGGCATAATACTTTTGGCCTGCTCGGGACAATTAATTTCACACAGAAGCTTAACGCTTTCCCATTGATTATTCAGTTCCGCCAACCCGCGGCTGTATTTCTCCACATCCGGCATATAAGGCTGAAAATCATTTTCCTGATAAATTACCATGTCATATCCCTCTTTCATTTAATTTGTTATTTACTACAGCCGCAAAATCATCGAGCGCCTGATACTCGCGAAAGGCCAACGATTATTTTTCACAGCCATGGGTCTCATTAGGAGGGGATCAATGAA
>DATMYB010000175.1:0-2594 GCA_035561215.1 Syntrophomonas sp.
ATTCAATCCAAGATAACATCGCAGCGTTTAACGAAGGAAAATTGACGCTTTTGACCGATGTCCATCCTGGATTTCATGGCCAGGGAGGAAAATAATCATGAAGATAGCTGTGCTTAGCGGAAAGGGCGGCACAGGCAAAACCCTGGTTTCAGTTAATTTAGCCGCCGTCGCCGGGCAGTCCAGCTATATTGACTGTGATGTGGAAGAGCCGAACGGTTATCTTTTTTTCAAACCGGAAAGTGTTGAATCAGAAGAAATATCTATAAAGATCCCCATAGTAGATGAAACATTATGCAATGGCTGTCGCATATGCGTTGAGTTCTGCAAATTTAATGCCCTGGCTTATATCAATGATAAACTATTGATTTTTGATGACGTATGTCATTCCTGCCGGGGATGTGTTTTGTTTTGCCCGGAAAAGGCTTTGGAGGAAAGAGAAAAAGTCATCGGAAGTATTCAGAGGGGCGTTTCGGAAAATGTTGCGGTGGCTACCGGTATGTTAAACATCGGCGAGGCCTCCGGCATCCCCATTATAAAGAAACTTTTGCATGACGCGCTTACCGGACCATCCATTATTGACTGCCCGCCCGGCAGTGCCTGCATAGTCATGGAGAGCATCAGGGATGCGGATTATTGCATATTGGTGGCCGAACCAACCCGGTTTGGGGTGCACAACCTGGCTATGGTCCGGGACCTTGTTAAACTTTTTAACAAACCGCATGGCGTGTTGCTAAACAAGTGCCTGGAAGGTGCCAATCCGGCTGAAGAATACTGTGTTGACAAAGGCCTAAAGATTTTGGGCAAGATTCCCTTCGATAGAGAGTTGGGAATGATTAATTCCGATGCCCGGATCGCAGTAAGAGAAAATGTTAAATATCGCGATAGGTTCGCTTCCTTGCTGCAGGTTGTGAGGGAGGAAGTGCGGCATGAAACAGTTGTTGATTCTTAGTGGTAAAGGCGGTACGGGCAAGACCACGGTTGCCAGTGCGTTCATTAAATTAGCCCAGGCCAGAGTCTATGCCGACTGCGATGTGGACGCGCCCAATCTGCATCTGGTAATGCATCAGCACTCTGTCCCCAGAAGGACTGATTATTATGGAATGCCCAAGGCCGAGATAGATTCCGAGTTGTGCATAGAATGCGACCTTTGCCGTCAAAACTGCTGCTTTGGCGCTATTAAGGCGGACGGTGAATATCGGATTGACTACTATGCTTGCGAAGGGTGCGGCGTTTGCCAGGCTATTTGTCCAGTTGGGGCCGTATCACTTAAGCCGGCTGTAGCCGGCGAGCTGATTTTGTACCATAATGACACGGTTTTTTCAACTGCTCAGCTCAACATGGGAAGCGGAACTTCCGGTATGCTGGTCACGGAAGTAAAAAAACAGCTGAGATCGGTGATCATTGATACAGATCTGGTCATTATTGACGGATCGCCGGGTATAGGCTGTCCGGTTATTGCTTCGCTGAGCGGAGTGGATATGGTGTTGATAGTTGCCGAACCTTCTGTCATGGGAATCAGCGATATGGAACGCATTATAAAAACTGCTGTAATGTTTCAGGTCAGAGTTGCGGTGTGCATAAATAAATATGATACCAATCCAGGTAACACGGAAAGAATCGAGACATTTTGTCGACAAAGGCAGCTGCCTTTAGCTGGTCGAATACCGTTCGATACGACTGCGGTTGCGGCCATTAATAACGGCCGGACTATAGTTGACCTGGATTGTGCTGCGGGGCGAGCCGTAACAAACGTTTTTTTCAGGACCATGACAACATTGTTCGCGAGAGAGAGGGACTAAAACGAATGATAGTAAAAACGCTGGTAGAAAACACATCGCTTGCAGAACCGTTGGGAGCTGAACATGGACTCAGTTTGTATATTGAAACCCTAAAGCACCGGATCTTATTCGACCTGGGACAGGGCAGCCTGTTTTTGGAAAATGCTCTTAAAATGAAGGTGGATATTGCTGAGGTTGATCTGGTCGTGATATCACATGGTCATTTTGATCACGGCGGGGGATTGGAGGCTTTTTTACGTGCCAATTCCCGGGCCAGGATATATTTGCATAAAAAAGCTTTTGATGATCATTATGCAAAACTGCCTGACGGGTCAATTATCCCGATTGGACTTAATAAGGAACTTATGAATAATCCGCGGTTTATCTTTGTTGATGATTACCTGCGCATTGACGAGGAGCTTGAGCTGTTTTCCGCAGTTAAGGGGCGAGAGTTGTATTCGACTGCCAATCGTAGTCTGTTGATGCAAGTGAGGGGGCAAATACAGGAAGATACCTTTGAGCATGAGCAAAACTTGATCATCAATGAATGCGGTAAGGTGCTATTACTGGCGGGTTGTGCTCATAATGGAATTGTTAACATCCTTAATCGCATGCTGGAGATTAGACCCGCTCCAGCCGATTGCGTAATAGGCGGGTTCCATCTACACAATCCTCCCACCAATCAGAGTGAGGATGAGGAGCTAATAAAAGCCATAGGTCAATTTCTGATACAAACCGGTTCTCAATTTTATACCGGTCATTGTACCGGATTAGAGCCATATAAAATCCTTAAAGATATCATGCATGAAAAAATCA
>DATMYB010000176.1:0-2246 GCA_035561215.1 Syntrophomonas sp.
ATATTTTTCAAACACTTTTTTCCTTATTTTATTATCGCCGATCCCGTTTACAAAGTAAATATCCGGAGCACCGTGGTATTTTTCAATATTTTCGACCGGACCCAGAGAAAGATAACCCATTAATTCCGTTTTATCCTTATCGTCGTCGAGGAACCCCAGGATCTGCAGTTCTTCGCCCGATCGGATCCTGCTATGCATAAGGTCGATAATGACCTTACTGTTGCCGCCGGCCCCGATAATGATTATTTTTTTCATTTATCTTCCACCGATCCTCCCATAAATTCCCCCATCGTAGCTTCTCCCTCAGCACTGATCCCTGTTCTGTTAAAGACAATTTTTATCGTCATCCATATAATTTTGAGGTCAAGCCAAAACGATCCATGATCTACGTACCATACGTCAAGTTTAAACTTTTCTTCCCAGCTTATTGCATTTCTGCCGTTCACCTGAGCCCAGCCCGTAAGCCCAGGTTTCACCTCATGCCGTCTGGCCTGCTGCTCGTCGTATCTGGACAGATACTGCACAAGCAGCGGTCTTGGTCCCACAAAGCTCATGTCGCCTTTCAGGATATTGAACAGCTCTGGAAGCTCATCCAGGCTCGTTTTCCGTAGGAGTTTCCCAAAGCCGGTCAACCGGTCCCGGTCCGGGAGCAGATTGCCGTTCTTGTCTTTTTTATCCGTCATACTTCTGAATTTATAAAGCGTAAATATCCTCCCGTACCGTCCAGGTCTTTTCTGCTTAAAAAGCCCAGGTTTTCCCAATAAAATCCTGACAAGGAGATAAAGGACCATCAGCAAAGGAGACAATATAATTAATAACGCAAAAGAAAGCGCTGCATCGAAGCATCTTTTTATCATTGGATTCACCCGTTAATAACCTCTTCCAGTTTATTTACTAAAATTGGTATATCAAAATTCTTTTCCGCAAATTGTCTGCCCTTTGCCCCCATCATATCACGGTCAGCTTCGCTCATACCGTATAAAGAGAGTATGGCGTCCGCCATCTGATCCGCATTTTCAGGGTCGATCGAAATACCGCCGCCGGACTCCTGTATGAAGTCATTGATCGTATTGATTGCAAAGATAACCGGCTTTCCGCTGCACATATAGTCGAATAATTTATTGGCGCTGATGCCGAATCGATAGAGCGGAGAATCAACCGCCGAAAAAATCAGGCAATCCGCCATTGAAAGCAGTCCCGGCACGTAATGCTTTGCCACGGCATCGTAGTATTTGAAATTTTCAAGGCGGTATTCTTCTGTTTTTTTCATGAGCTGTCCCTTTAAAGGCCCGGTTCCTATCATTGTGAAGTTGATTCCCCCGGTTCCCTTGTCCTTCAGTTTTTTTGCCGCCTCAAGCAATGTGTCAAGCGCGTTTGCCGTCCCGATTGCCCCTACATATACGACATTGAACGCATCATGATCAAAACTGATTGCAGTATCGCTTGGCTTGTAACCCTGTTTTCTTTTGTCAAAGCTGCTGACGTCCACCCCGTTATTAATATATATAATGCGTTCCCGGCTTATTCCTTTTTGAGCTATGTAATCTGCCATTCCGGGAGCGGTGACGATTATTTTCTCTGATTTTTGATAAACATAATCTTCCAGCGCAAACAGCGCCCTGGCAACCGCACCGTTCCGTTTCAGGGTTCCCAACTCAATCAGGGTCTCCGGCCACAAGTCGCGAATTTCGCTGATAAACCGGGAACCGGCTTTTCGGGATATCCTGCAGCCGGCGGCACATGCCAGCAGGTGGACCGCCGAACCGATGATAACATCCGGTCTTGGATAATTCCCGTAATTTTTCATCATGAACCTGTAGTAATCTATCATGCCTAAAATCCGGTTTTTGCCATTCCCTCTGTATTCCCGCGTATTGATCCATACCCAATGGATCCCGTCCGTAACCATTTCTTTGGTTTTCTCATTTTTGTTCAAGACATTAATATATTGATAATGAATGAAGGAAGAAGCAAAAATATAAACCTGATATCCCCGCTTCACAAGTTCTCGTCCAAAATCATAATGTCTCGTGCCGCCGCCGATATCAGGAGTTACAGCATGATGGTTCAGTATCCATATGGTTTTCATCCCTACTCCTTAAAACCCCAGCCATCTTTTAATTATAGTACTGCGGTTTGACAAATGCTTATACCATTTTTTAAACCACTTAAAAATGAAGTGACTTTCATAGGAAGGATAATCTTCAAATTTTTTTGGTGTTTGGGAGATAATTTGGTTAAAAATT
>DATMYB010000177.1:0-5790 GCA_035561215.1 Syntrophomonas sp.
TTGCAGACTGAAAATTCATCCTGCGTCCTTTATCCAAAAGTGAATGATACAGACACCAGTACTCTGACAACCCTAAGTCCGCATATTATTTGTCGGGGGAAATTGCTGCAGGGCAAGACGGAGGATTGAGCAATACTGGACGTATTGCGATTGACGACAACGTAGCCATGCAGAAATTTGACCGACAAAGAAATGTGGAATTAGGGTTGACAGAGTACTAGTCTGTGTAACAGCCTACTCGGCAAGTATCCCATGTTTGTCTTGACTTTCTAATTAATTTATATATGAAAGGCGGGGTATTTCATGAAGTATTTACCGGAAGAACGAAATTGGGAAAAAGACGGGGTATGGCCGGATTTTTGGCCAAAATATTATGAACATGGCAACATGCCCATCGTATGGCACTTGCACGTCAACGCTCTGCGACATCCGAAAAAGACTGCTATCATTTTTTATGGTACCCGGATCAGTTATAAAGAACTGGAGCAGCTGGTTCTGCATGCGGCCGGCGGTCTTAAAAAACTCGGGGTTGAGAAAGGCGACCGGGTTTATTTAGGTATGCAGAATTGTCCTCAATTTATCATTTCTTATTATGCGGCCATGGCAGTCGGCGCAGTGATCATCGGCGGAAGCCCGATGTACAAAAAAGGAGAACTAAGTTACGTTCTTAACGATTGCGGAGCCAAGGTAGCCATCCTGGAGGAAGATAACTATCCCATTTTCCAGAGCATCCGCGATCAGGCGCCAGTTGCATCAGTGGTAGTTACCTCCTTAAACGAGTATGTTCCGGAAAACCCTGAAATTCCTGTACCGCCGGGAATGACAGTCGACGGCTTGGATTACAGCGGCGCTGTGGACTGGAAAGATTTTATTAAAAGCGAACCGGTGGAGAAATATTTGCCCCTGGACATTGACAAAGACCTGGCCTGCCTGCAATATACTTCCGGCACCACCGGAGTACCGAAAGGCGCCATGCTGACTCATCGCAACATCCTGGTCAATGCCATCCAACTGCCGATCATTCTAGGCGGCCATGCCGACAGCATTTACGGGGCGGTGGTCCCGATCTTCCATATTACCGGCATGCAAAACAATATGAACGGGCCGATATTTCTGGGAGCAACCATTGTCTTGTTCACCCGTTTCGACACCGAGGTCTTCCTGCAGGCTTCCGAGCTTTACAAGATAACCTCCTGGGTGGCCATAACCACCATGAATATCGCCGTCATCAACCATCCCAACCTTAACAAATACGATCTTTCTTCCTATGAAGCTATCGGTACCGGCGGCGCACCGGTACCGGCCGAATTGATCAAGCGCTATAAAGACCAGTTTGGACTTGATCTGATTGACGGCTGGGGCATGAGTGAAACCGCCTCCGCACCGCTGGCCAGTCCGGCTGGGCACGTCAAAGCCGGCAGCTGCGGAATCGTGGTACGGGGCTTTGACGTCAGGGTGGCCGATCTGACCGACCCCACCAAAAATGTGCCCCGCGGAGAAGAAGGCGAAATGTGGATGAGAGGACCGTCCATTGCCCGTGAATACTGGCATCAACCCCCGGAGGCCCAGGCGGAAAGCTTCCGGGAAGAAGGCTGGCTGGCCACCGGTGATGTGGTCGTCATGGATGAAGACGGTTATATCTTTATTGTAGGCAGAACCAAAGAAATGATCAAAGCTTCCGGCTACAGCGTATTCCCGGCCGAAGTAGAAAAATATCTCTATCAGCATCCGGCCATCAAGGAGTGCTGCGTGATCGGCGTTCCTCATGAATACAGAGGCGAAGACGTCAAGGCTTATATCGTATTGAAGGATGAATACCAGGGCAAGGTTACGGCGGATGAAATTATAAATTGGGCCAAGGATCAGATGTCGGTGTATAAATATCCCCGTCAAATCGAATTCCGTGAGGAGCTGCCCAAAAGCGCCACCGGCAAAATCATGCGCAAGATCCTCAAAAAAGAATTGCAAAATAAATAGCTAATATGTATGCTGACATAAAGCTGGCAAGTTCTAGTGGCAAGCTGTGCATCTGACCACCAAAAACAGATCAACTAATACGTCATATAAAATAGGCGGAATTCATGAAGAATTCCGCCTATCTTATTGGCGTAATGGCAGAATGACAGTATAATAAAAAGAACACAATGAAAGGAGTTGTTTGCTATGAAGGGAGACCCCAAACTGATTGACGCTTTGAATTCTTTGCTTGCGGATGAGTTGACTTCAATCAATCAATACATTGTCCATGCGGAAATGTGCGAGGATTGGGGCTATGGCAAGCTGCATAAGGGCTTTGAAAAACGGGCTATCGATGAAATGAAGCACGCCGAAAAGCTTATTGGCAGGATCCTCTTTCTCGAGGGCACACCTATCGTGACCCAACTGAACCATATCCACATCGGCGCCGAAGTCCCTCAGCAGGTAGAAAATGATCGCGTTGCCGAGGTGGGCGCAATCAAGGCATATAACGATGCCATTGCACTGGCGGGCGAACTGCGGGATTACGCCACCCGGGATATTCTCGTGCAAATTCTCAACGACGAGGATGACCACATGGACGGGCTCGAGGAATTGCAAGGTCAAATCGAGCAAATGACGCTCCCCATCTTCCTGACAACTCAGGTAGGTTAGGTCCTTTGCCTGCATGCCCGGGGTTCTCGATACAAAAACTGACGTAAAGCCATATTAAAAGGAATTAAACATATATAGAATGCTAAAATGCTTATGGAACCTCCGGACAACCGGAGGTTTTTTTTGAAGTACCTGAGAAATACCAGAGAGATGATACGTATCTGACCGTATAGTACATACCAAAAAAGAAGGAGCGGACAGCCCCAACTGTTCGCCCCACTACCGGGAATTTATACGGTTTAATTTTTGTCCCTATGATGCCCCCATAAAGTCCCGGACTATTTCCTTAATTCTCCTTTAATATCCTCTATATCTTCACGTATCCTGGATACTTCTTCCGCCAGCACACGTTGGTGATCCGCCATCGTCTCAAAACTTGCTTCCAGACGGTTGATCCAATGGGCATAGCCCGCCTCCCGTTCCTTGCTGTCGGTAAGCATTCGTTCTTCTCTGTCCCTGTTTTCAGAGATAAGTCGATTATTAAAAACATCAAAACGCCATAATGTCAGCAATAGAAGTGCCGCCCAAGGGCTAGCTTCAGCTATGGTTTTGACAAGCTCAAAATCCATTGTTGACAGCTCCTTTCCTGCTTAAGCATTAATGCTTATTTACAAGATAATATATGGGTAAAATTGGGGTTGTGTGTTATTCCAAAAAAACAAGCCGGAGAACTGATCCGGCTTAGGATATACGCGCAGCTTTTATTAAAACGGGTTATTTATTTACGATTACGTCCTCCAGTGCAAGTTTGGGAACATGATGAACTTGATCGGCATCCCGCCAGTATTTAACATCCCCGCCCAGCTCCAGCGGTTCCAGCGCTACTTTTTCTTTCGGATATCCCAACGCAATAACCGCAGCTATTTCATACTTTCCGTCCAGTTTGAGTTTTTCAGCCAGTTGCGGCCTTTTGACATTTACCAGGAAACAACCGCCCAGCCCCATTTCTGTCGCCCCCAGCAAAATACTCTGGCCGGCAAAGCCCTGGTCCTGAACCAAACCTACCCCGGCCGTGGTGTCTTTGATCATCACAATGTAGGCGGCCGGCCTTTCGCCTTTCTCGGGTCCGTCCCAATCCTTATAATAGCCCGCCCAGCCCAGACAAGAATAAATCTCGGCATTGACTTCCGGCTGATTGGAAAGATAATACCGCAGCGCTTGACGATTATGACCGGTGGGCGACAAACGGGCAAGGTCGATCAATGCTCGCAGTGTTTCAGTATCTACCGGACGCTCCTGATAAAATCTCCTATAGGAGCGGTTTTTCAAAACCAGTTCTTGCATCATGCTCTTCACCCTTTCAAATTTAAAAATATCCTTGGAATGTCCAGGCAAAAACCGCCTGTTCGTATTATTATAAACGAACTGTCCGGATAAAAAACCCGCTGCGTGAAATCATATGCAGCGGATTTACTATATTATAACCGCAAGCAACCGCTGCGGGTATTGTTAAAATCGGCTATTTCATGATCTTGCAAATATTATCGGCAAATTGCAGCGGGTCTTCCACCGGCAGGCCTTCGATCAGCAGCGCCTGGTTATACAACAGATCGGTATAAAGCTTTAGCTTATCGCGATCATTGGCATAGGCATCCATCAAGACTGCGAACACCTCATGCCGGGGATTGATCTCCAATACCTTGGAGGCTTCGATTTTTTGTTCATTGGCGGGAATAGCATTCAGAACTTTTTCCATCTCGATACTGATTTCGCCTTCGTTGGTCAGGCAGACCGGATGATTCTTAAGCCGTTTGGAAGATTTGACCCCATGAACTTTGTCCCCTAGAATATCTTTCATGGCCGCATACAGGTCTTTATGCTGATCGGCTGCATCCTCGTCATCGGTGGTATCATCGTCAATGCCCAGATCTCCGCCGGAAACCGATTTGAAGTCCTTGTCCTGATATTTCATCATGATCTTAATGGCGAATTCATCCACATCATCGGTAAAGTACAATATTTCATAACCTTTATCGGCCAACAGCTCCGTCTGCGGCAACTTATCGAGCTTCTCCACCGACTCGCCCGCCGCATAGTAAATATACTTCTGCCCTTCCGGCATTCTCGACACGTATTCCTCCAGGGTAACCATCTTTTTTTCCTTGGAGGAATAAAAGATCAGCAGTTCCTGCAAGAAATCCTTATCCGCGCCGAAATTATCGTAAACGCCGTATTTAAGCTGTCTGCCGAAAGAGGTAAAGAAGGTCTCGTACTGTTCCCGCTCGTCCTTCAAGATGCGGGCCAGCTCCTGCTTGATTTTGGTTTTAATATTTTTGGCAATCAGCTTCAACTGGCGGTCATGCTGCAGTACTTCCCTGGATATGTTCAAGGTTAAATCTTCGGAGTCGACCATGCCTTTAACAAAGCTGAAGTAATCCGGCAACAGGTCGGCGCATTTGTTCATGATCAAAACACCGTTGGAATAAAGCTCCAATCCCTTCTCGTATTCCCGGGTATAAAAATCAAAAGGCGTTTTTTCGGGAATGAACAAAATCGCATTGTAACTGACGGTGCCGTCGGTGCTGATATGCAAATGGGAAAGGGGCGTGTCGTAGCCGTAATGCTTTTCAAAATAAAAATTCTCGTAATCCTCCGGGGTCAGCTCGTTCTTATTCTTCTTCCAAATCGGCACCATACTGTTGACGACTTGCTCTTCGGTATAGTATTCGTATTCGTCGTCGCTTCCCTCTTTGAGACGGCTTCTTTTAACGTCCATCTTGATGGGATAGCGGATAAAGTCCGAATATTTCTTTATAATGGAACGCAGGCGGTATTCCTCCAGGAACTCGTCGTAATTTTCCTCTTCGGTATTCTCTTTGATTTTTAAGAATATGTCGGTACCGATGGTCTCTTTCGGGCAAGGTTCAATGGTGTACCCGTCGATACCTTTGGATTCCCATTTGTAAGCCTCGTCACTGCCAAAAGCCTTGCTCACTACGGTAATCGCATCGGACACCATGAAGGCGGAATAGAAGCCCACCCCGAATTGACCAATGATATCGTAACCGTCAGCCATTTCATTTTCTTTCTTAAAATTCATCGAGCCGCTGCGGGCGATAACTCCCAGGTTGTCGTCCAGTTCCTCTTTGGTCATGCCGATGCCGGTATCGGAAATCTGCAGGGTACGGTTGTCTTTATCAATATAAATCTTTATATAAT
>DATMYB010000178.1:0-2646 GCA_035561215.1 Syntrophomonas sp.
CTTATATCCATAATATGTTGGAGTCCTCTCTGCAAATCTTAGGTTTGGCTGATTTCAGGCTGTGTCTTCAAAATGGACAATATTTTTCTTTGCCTTCTTTAGGGGACCATACTGCATATGGTTTGATGATAATATCTGTGAAATAACCATACAAGGCGTGTTAATTGCTCAGTTAGCTCAGTGCTTTTTGCCTCCATTGAAAATCCTCCCATAAACGGTTTTATAATAAAGCCGGAATAGCCGACTGTATATATCGTATCATTTTTTTTCAGAACCCTCAGTGGGCGCTGAAATCTAAGCTGTGAGACTTTGTTTTAGTTCCTTTTTATAATAATCCAACAAAATAACAATGGACAGAATCGCCGTCAGCAGGGATGCGAACGGCATATTGAGCCAAAGCCCGTCCAGCCCGAGAAAACCGAGGGCAAAAAGGAGCATGACAGGGAAGACAAAGGCCATGGAAAGGGAGATTGCCGTCGCGTACCCAGGCTTTCCGATGGCCGACATGTAGCTTTGGGTGGCAAAGGATATCCAGCGTGTCAGGTAGGTGAAGGCAAAAAGGGACAAGGCGTGTACCGACAGGGCTATCAGTGCCGTATCCTCCGCTTTTACAAAGATGCCGACGATGGTTTGGCCGCCCAGGAGCATTACGGCGGTCATCAGGAGCGAAACCACGGCGCAAGCGCCGAAACACCTGCGTTCAATCGCAAAAATGCGGCGGTAGTTTTTGGCTCCGTAATTATAACCGACCGCAGGCTGCAAAGAATCGCAAAGCCCATAAAGAACCGGCAGCACGAGACTTTCGGCGTACATCAGCACACCATAAGCCGATACGGCCATGACCCCGCCGAGGCGCAGCAGAAACACGTTTATGATAATTGAAGTGATGCGGCCGGCTATATTATTGAGAAAGCTGGGAGCGCCGTTGGCGAGAATGATTGCCACTATCTTGCGGTCAATCTTGGGCCTGACAAAACGCAGCTGCATTTTGCCCAGCAAAAACGGCATGAAGGCAACGATAACGGCAATGAACATGCCGCAGCTGGTTGCCAGCGCCGCACCCCAAATGCCAAAACGGAAAACAAACAGGAACAGGAATTCCAGCAAAACGCTGGCGACCGACATCAGAATATTGACCATCATACTGTAGCGAACTCTTCCGCAGATGCGCAGATAGTTATCCACCGCAAACAGGATGGTCGTAAACGGCGAACAGACAGCGTAAACGCGCAAATACTGGGAAGCCATGGTTACGAGATGTTCATCCGCACCCATAAGCCGTACAAAGTCGTCCGCAAAAAGAAAAAGGATTATACCCAGAATAATCCCCGATCCTATAATCATCAGACAGGCACTGGAAAAAATATTGCTGGCCGCCTGCTCATCCTTTTCCCCAAGCTTGATGGCGATCGGCACTGCTGAGCCAACACCGATCAGGTCGGCTATGGAAAAGTTAAGGATAACGAGCGGCATAACCAGCTGCAGCGCCGCGAATGCCGTAGCGCCCAAAAGCTGACCGACAAACGCCCCGTCAATAATCTGGTAGAGTGATGAGACAAGCATACTGATAATGCCGGGAATCGCCACAATAGCGAACAATTTTGTCGGAGGTGTTTTTTCATATAAGGTTTTGTAGTCCATATATGCTCCTGCTATCTATTATTTGTTTACCGTTTCCTATACAGCATCACTTTCAGCAGCTCCGCTACCGGCGAGGAAATATCTTTTATCAAGACATTCGATGTGTTGAGGCAAAGGGTGTAATTCTCTTTCTCGCCCCATTTTTCCCTGTAAAGAATTTGGGGTATTTATTTCATCCATCTCCATCCAGTTCATTTTTATCGTTGTTTACCGGCCTAAAAATACCGGATAAAATATCTGAGCGCACTCAGCATCTTATCCGGTATATCCATTGCGATGGATCACCCTCCGATGACCAACGGTTATTTATTCAGAAATCGTTCCGCTTCCGCCTGCAACAGTTCCTGGTATTTTCGGTTGGCTTCAAGCATGGCGGCACGTTCTGTGACGCTCAGTTTTTCGAAAGCAAGCTCCTCCAGTTTAAAGACAATGTCGATATGCTCGTGAGCAAATCTGACGCCCTTATCGGTAAGCACAATGTATTTGCTGCGCTTATCGGTTTCGGATGACGTTAAGGTGATATAACCGTTCTTTTCCAGTCCTTTCAGCGCGGAATTAACGGTCTGCTTGCTGATGATCCATTGGTCGCAAAGGTCTTTCTGCGTGCATTCCCCATCGGCTTCACAGAGTGAATACATCAGCCAGAACGCACAGTCGGATAGCCCGCTTTGTTTTGCCAATTCACCATATATTGCATCGGTTTCCTTGATAATGGTGTTAAAATCCCGTAGCTGTTGACGTATTTCCTTCATCGTTCGCAGACCCCTAAATAGTCCGATTTCATACTATAGAGTATACTGGCTTTGTTTTTGGATGTCAATCCCGTTAAGCACGGCTGAGTGTGGAATGCGCCGACAATTGCGGAACCTGCCTTTCGTCAACATTAAATGTCACAGTCCTATTATGCTGCAAGCGTGGGCGCCGGCGCGAAGTTTTATTAGCTTGTTAAATAAATTAATATTAATATAGGTGAAGTAAATTAACAGTAGCTTAACACGCAGCTTA
>DATMYB010000179.1:0-2562 GCA_035561215.1 Syntrophomonas sp.
CAATGGCGCCTTGGCGCTAAGCAAACTGCTCGGACATAAGAATGTCGTTACCACGGATGTCGGGGGTACAAGTTTTGACGTTGGGCTGATTGCTGACGGCGAAATGGTCCTGGCAAAAGAGCCGGTGTTTGACCAATACAATATTAACTATCCCATGATTGACATTGTATCAATAGGCGCCGGCGGCGGCAGCGTCGCCTGGGTACAGGAAGGGACAGGCTTATTGAAAGTAGGACCGCAAAGCGCCGGCGCCCTGCCGGGACCGGTGTGTTACGGAAAAGGCGGCACCCTGCCGACGTTAACTGATGCAAACCTTGTGCTGGGGAGGATGAACCCCAAATATTTTCTGGGCGGCAAACAAAATTTGGACTTTGAAGGGGCTAGACGGGCAATAAAGATTATTGCTGATACTATGGGAAAATCCATCGAGGAAACGGCCCTGGGCATCGTGGAAATCGCCGATGCGCATATGGCTGATCTCGTAAGAAAAATGACTGTGCAGCGCGGCTATGATCCAAGGACATTTGCGATTTATTCTTTCGGCGGCGCCGGACCGCTGCAGGTCTGCGGATATACAAGGGGAACCGGTATAAAAAATGTCGTGATCCCCAAGACCAGTTCGGTATTCTCGGCCTATGGCATTGTGCAGTCCGACATTAATGCCTTGGCTGAAGAGTCCCTGCATCTTGCCCTTCCTGCCGATCCGGAGCTTATTTATGAGAAGATTGAAAGACTCAAAGCGCGGACAGTAAAGGAAATTGAAGAGGGGTGCAGTCTTAATTACAGGATATCCACAGTCGTTGAGCTTATGATCAAGTATAACGGTCAAAAACAGGAGCTCCCGGTTATGGTGCCGTTCGCTCTTAAAACTGCTGAAGATATGGAGCGGGTCCTCGATCTTTTTGACGCCAAATATGAGCAGTTCTATGGCAAAGGGACGTCGTTCAGGCAGGCGGGCATGTTGTTGGTCGGACTTCGCGTTAAGGCTATGGGAGACCTCAATCTTCCTGAAATAGTAATGCGTTCGAGTGAAAGACCAAAAGAAGCAGTATTTCAAATGAGCAGGGTTTACCTGCATGAAAGCGGCGGCTGGACGGATGTTCCGTTCTATAAGTTTGATCAACTGCCTTCCGGCTTTTGCGTTGACGGCCCCGCAATCATAATTTCCAACCATACGACCATCTATATTGCTCCGGATTTTACCGCTCGGCTGGATGAGTTGGAGAATATTAATCTCAGGCAAAGATAAACGGAGAGAAGAAGCATGAAAGAATATACGCTTGAACAGTGGAAGAAAAAGGTTTTTGAGTGTATTGACGTGGAAGAAGTCAAGCAGGTTATG
Organism: Syntrophomonas sp.; assembly: GCA_035561215.1. Classification (GTDB taxonomy): domain Bacteria; phylum Bacillota; class Syntrophomonadia; order Syntrophomonadales; family Syntrophomonadaceae; genus Syntrophomonas_B. The sequence goes on from DATMYB010000179.1 coordinate 1,343, forward strand.
GTTGAGTTGTGCGGGATACCAAGCCCCATGAAGCTGGAATATAAAGCCGGGGAATTTGTTTACAATTGGTTGGAAGCGGAAGGATTTAACCCCCGAAAAGTGGGCTTAACGCCGGAACGCTTCAATGTCATCGGCACGCTCAGAGGCGATGGCAGCGGGCATAATTTTATGTTCTCCAGCCATCTTGACACGACCGGCCCCAGGGATAAGGTGTACGGTGAGGGTGATTACCCCGAGGATACCTGGTGGATATCAAAAGAGAACTGGAATAATCCATGGTGGCACGAAGCCTGGATTGAGGCTGGGCGTTTTGTCGGAATGGGTGTGAATAACGACAAAGGGCCGATGGTATGTACCCTGATGGCTGCCAAGGCTATTAAAAAGGCAGGTGTTCCTCTCAAGGGAGATATTTACGTTACTGCCTGTCCCGGGGAAATCGGCCAGGAACCGGTGAGCGAATATAGCGGAATGGAATATTGCAGCAAGGAGTTCGGTGCCGAATATCTGATGGTGCATGGCGGGCTGATCCCCGACTTTGCGCTCGAGGCGGAGGGGACTCATTTTGGTGTGAACTGGGTTGAATGTGGAAAAGCGTTTTTCAAAATCACCGTGTACGGCGAATCTGTATATACGCCGTGGTACGTGCACGTCGATAACTGCGCCGACAGCGCTAATCCAATCTACAAATGCGCTCCGCTTATCGAGGCAATCTCAAAATACGGTAAGGAATATGAGAAAAAATATACTGTCGATTTGCCCGGCGGTCTGGTTGCGCCCAAACTTATGATCGGAGCTATCCGCTCTTCGATTCCTTATTTTATCATTGGAGGTTCGGAAATTGCCGAACTGTATGTAGATGCCAGGCTGGTTCCCGATACTAAACCGGACTTTCTGAAAAGGGAGCTGGAGAAAATATGCAACAGCCTGAACCTTAAGGCTGAGGTTGAACTGTTTCTTTTTAGAAACGGAAGGGAAGCTGATAACGAAGCAATAAAGCCTTTGGTTGATGTTTTAAAAGGCAACCACAAAGCTGTCAGGGGATATGAGCTTCAAAAATCCGCGCCTGGATTTTCCAGCATGTGGCGCAATGAAAATATTTGGAATGAGTATCTTGTGCCCTCTCTTACATATGGTCCAAGCAATGTTTCGCCTACAATTGACGAGATTATCGATTGCATTAAAGTTTATGCCTCAACGGCAATGGAGATATGTATGAAAAC
>DATMYB010000180.1:0-3974 GCA_035561215.1 Syntrophomonas sp.
GAGTGTAGTGAACACGGTCAGAAGGCTTTTTTTATTTATATAGCAGGGACTTATGATTTTAAAACAGCGGTGATGTATGGCGACGGCCACGGGGACTAGATTGCCATCGTGCCCATCTCGCCGTAACCGTAAGCGTCTTCACCATGCTGGGTAATATCCAGACCGCTTTCCTCATCTTCTTCCGATACCCGCAGCGGTGCAAACAGGCTCAGGAATTTCAGGATCAGGAACGTCACCAAAGATGCAAATATAATCGTTGCGACCACCGCAATCAACTGCACCAGCAACTGATTTGGATTACCGTACAGTAATCCCGTCCCGGCCGCATTGACCGCGGGATTGGCCAGCACACCGGTAGCCAGCGCTCCGAAGACTCCTCCCACGCCGTGAATACCAAAAGCATCCAGTGAATCGTCGTAACCTAATTTGACTTTCATTTTACTTACGGCGAAATAACACAGCGGTCCCACGATCAAACCCATGATCACTGCGCTTACCGGTCCTACGAATCCGGCTGCCGGGGTGATGGCTACCAGTCCTGCCACCAGTCCGCTGGCCACACCCAAAGTGGTAGGCTTGCCATGGTGCAGCCATTCCGCCGCTGCCCAACCGATAGCGCCGGCAGCCGCGCAGGTATTGGTTACCAGAAATGCGGAAGCAGCCAAACCGTTGGCTCCCAGGGCACTGCCGGCGTTAAATCCGAACCATCCGAACCACAGCAGGGCGGCGCCCAGCATGGTCATGGGCAGATTATGGGGTACCATCGGCTCTGCCCCGGTCTTCCGCCGGCGTCCCAATACGATACAGGCAATCAGGCCTGAAATACCGGAACTGATATGCACTACGGTGCCCCCCGCGAAATCTAACGCCCCCAGATTGAACAACCATCCATCCACGCCCCATACCCAGTGGGCCAGCGGATCATAGACAAGGGTCGTCCACAGCAACACGAAACCAACGAAAATCGAAAATCTCATTCTTTCAGCAAAAGCGCCAGAAATCAAAGCTACGGTAATAATCGCAAACATCATTTGGAAGAAAACAAAAACAAAATGGGGGATGGTGGTTCCGTAATTGGCACTGGGATCGCCGGTAACCCCGGACAGTCCCAGAGAACTTAATCCTCCGATCAAATGATGCACATCCGGGCCGAAGGCTAAGGTATAACCCAGCAGCACCCATTGCACCGATACCAGCGCCAGGGCGGCAAAACTATGCATAATGGTGCCCATGGCATTCTTTTTGCGGACCATGCCGCCGTAAAACAACGCCAGACCCGGCGTCATAATCATGACCAAAGCCGCACAAATAATAATAAAAGCGGTATCACCGGTATCAATTGCCGGCGCCTCGGCTGCGGACGCGACCGCCGGAAGTCCCAATATGGATAAAGCCAAAACCGTTAACAATATAAGCATTTTGCATTTTGTTTTCATATATACCCCTTCTTTCTCTCATTAATCAGGCTGGTGGCGGCGGCGAAGAAAAATACGACCGGCCTGAAGCCTTTGAATGTATGCACATAAAAAGCGCCTATGTCCAGAGATAAGTCTCTATTCATAAGCGCCGTTGCTTATAAATTATTTGAACTTGTTATAACGCCGCCGGCTACAATGCCGCTCCGCCTTCTTCGCGGGTACTGATGCGGATGATCCGTTCCACCGGATACACAAATATTTTTCCGTCGCCCTGTTTCCCGGTCTTACAAATATTCAGGATTTGCGAAATTACATTTTCAACTGACTCGTCCTGACATACGATCTCCAACTTGACTTTGGGAAGCAAATCGACTTTATGCTCTTGCCCTCGATAATACTGTTTTTCAAACCCTTGCAAGCCGCGACCTTTAACATCATAGACCGTCAATCCCCGAATTCCGATCTTTTCCAAAGCGCTTTTCAACTCTTCCAGTTTGGACGGTCTGATAATTGCCTCAATTTTTTTCATAAAACTACCCCCTTTGAATTTCCTTATGGGAATCAGGCAGACCGAAATTATCGTATATGATTATTCCACCTCGAAATATAATCTAGAATTTAGTCAGGTAGGTGGCCACTTCCCAAGGAGTTACCTGTACATTATATTCATCCCACTCTTCGAGTTTGCCTTCTTTGAACTTGCCATAAATGTGGTCTCCCAGCGCCCCTTTTATCAGTTCGCTGTTATCCAGTTCATATAATGCTTCCAGCAGATTGCCGGGCATACTCTGAATTCCCAGTTGTTTTCTCTCTTCGTCGCTCATTTTATAAATATTCCGATCTACTGAAGGCGGAAGTTCCAGCTTATTAACGATTCCGTCTAAACCGGCTTTGAGCATGGCCGCTAACGCCAGATAAGGATTGCAGGAGGGATCCGGATTTCTTACTTCAATACGGGTGCTGGCGCCTCTTTTGGCCGGCACTCTGACCAGACAGCTGCGGTTGGCGCCTGACCAGGCGATGTTAACCGGCGCTTCAAAACCTGGCACCAATCTTTTATAGGAATTTACGCTGGGATTGGTAATTGCCGCAAATTCGCGGGCATGATTGATAATCCCCGCCATGTAATATCTGGCAGTTTCACTCAATTGATCTTCTCCGTCCGGATCATAAAAACAGTTTACGCCGTCTTTGAATAAGGATTGATGAGTATGCATACCCGAACCGTTGATCCCGAAAATGGGTTTGGGCATAAACGACGCATGCAGTCCGTGTTTTTGCGCAATGGATCTGACCACCAGTTTAAAGGTCATAATATCGTCTGCAACCTTCAGCGCATCGCCGAATTTAAAATCGATTTCATGCTGTCCCGGGGCCACTTCATGGTGAGAAGCTTCGATTTCGAATCCCATCTCTTCCAAGGTGGTATCCATATCACGGCGAGCGTTTTCTCCCATGTCCAGCGGAGCCAGATCAAAGTAACCGGCCTCGTCCTGGGTCTTGGTGGTGGCATGGCCGTCTTCATCGGCCAAGAACAGGAAAAATTCAGCCTCGGGCCCGACATTCATGGTGTAACCCATAGCTTTGGCCTCTTGCAAAACCCGCTTCAGGTTGTTGCGGGGACAGCCGGCAAAGGGTTTGCCGTCGGGGGTGTAAATATCGCAAATCAGCCGGGCTACCTTGCCGTTGGATGATCTCCAGGGAAATATGGCGAAGGTATCCAGATCCGGGACCAAATACATATCTGACTCGGAAATATCTGCAAAACCGTTGATGGAAGAACCGTCAAACATAATATCGCCATCCAGAGCCTTTTCCAACTGACTGACAGGCATGGCCAGGTTCTTCATAACGCCTTGGATATCGGTGAATTGCAATCTTAAAAACCTGACATCGTTATCCTTCACCAGCTTAATGATTTCTTCCTTGGTTTTTTTACTCATACTTCTCTCCCCTATCTTTAATTTCTTGGCTTCGGGAATAAAAAAAGGCGTGCACACCATCATCTTTAAAAAATCCTGGTGCGGACGCCCTTGCCCTCAAAATGTAAAATTGTTTGATCACCGAAACTACCGTTACCGTTTACCGTCAATAACCAACCATTCCTTGGCCGGTTACCAGTACTCTGTCAACCCTAAGTCCACATTTCCTTGTCGGTTAAATTTCCGCATGGCTACGTTGTCGTCAATCGCAATACGTCCAGTATTGCTCAATCCTCCGCCTTGCCCTGCCTCGCCGCTCTTCATGGCGAGAATTTCCCTCGACAAATAATATGCGGACTTAGGGTGACAGAGTACTAGTCATCGTCTTCTATATGCTCAAGGCCTATATCCCTTAATATTTCATCAATCAGGTCCTTATCCATATCTTATCCCTCCTGGTGGTCTATCGTACTGTCGCCCCATGCTTCACTGCTCCTCTTCCGCGGTCAAAACACAAAAAGTCTCCATATTACTATGGAGACTCCTTCGTCTGCACCGGTCAAATGATTCACTTGATAGTAATATAATATACTTTCTTCCGGCAAATTCAACTGTTTATTGGTATGTATTAAGT
>DATMYB010000181.1:0-4313 GCA_035561215.1 Syntrophomonas sp.
AAAAATAAAATTCTAATTAAGAAAGGATGAAGATTAAAAAATGGAGATCAGAGAGCGGATTAAGAAATTTCGTGAGGAAAAGGGGCTATCTAGCCGAAGACTTGGCGAAATGGTTGACTTGTCGCAATCCGCAATCAGTAAAATCGAATTAGGCAAGCAGAAAATAGACATCAATATACTAGAAAAAATCGCAGACGCATTAGAAATATCACTAGAAAGACTTACAGGCGAAGCAGCTAGCTGCATAATCGAAGAAAGATGCGAAGAAATGGGGATAACCTTAGATGAGATAGCAGCAAACACTAACGTGTCATTGCATTGGCTGCAAAATCTTGATACCTTTATCCCCGGACAATGGGCCGGCGGTGAGGTCGAATATACATGGATCACAAGGGTAGCGAAGTATCTCGGACTGCCAGGTGGACAGCTACGGGCAGCACTGGCCCGGCAGGAAGTCCCTCATATCACTGAAGGAGAACCGGAAACAACCCCGGAGATAGCTTACGGTCAGCTTGAATTAGACTCTAAATACCTGCGGAGGATACCCCGGGTGGGCCGGGTAGCTGCCGGTAATCCAATACTCGCGCTTGAATCTGCTGGCGACTACATTGTTGTTGATACCAGGATCAACCGAATTAATGGAAATGAACTAAGTGAGTATTTCGCCCTGGAAGTTACCGGGCAATCCATGGAGCCAACAATACATGACAACGAAGTCGTTTTGGTGAGACGTCAGCCAACCGTCGAACCCGGCGAGATAGGAGTATTCCGCTGCAACGACGATGAAGCTACAATCAAACGTTTCGCGAGGGAAGGAGGTAAGGCGTATCTTATTCCAGATAACAAACAGTTTCCCGTAATGGAAGCCCAGGACTGCGTTTGCATCGGCAAAGTACTGCAAAGCATCCGGAGAAATTTGAAATGAGGTGATAATTTGGAGGGTTATTTTAGGCGGCGTGGCTGTGTTTGCTGGAAGGCAAAATGTACATGCGGTGCAGAAACAAAAAAAGACTGCGCATGTGGAGCTAGTAAAAAAAAGATAAAAAAGTGTACTTGCGGTGCAAAATGGTCTTTTACCATCGACGGGCCGGATAAGCCAGACGGTAGCCGGGGGCAGATAACCAGAAGCGGCTTTGATACTCGAAATGATGCTGAAACAGCAGCAACTGCTATTCGGTATGAAGTTGACCAAGGCACATATATAAAGGAATCTGACATAACATTTGAAGACTTTTCGAAGGAATGGCTGGTTGATTATGCTGTAACCAATCAGGTAAAAAAAGGGACACTGCGAATCAGACAAAAGGAAATTAATAACCTCATCCCGTATCTAGGCCATTACGCCATTAAGGAAATCACCAAAAGAATGTACCAGAATGCTTTAAACAGCTTGCACGCGGCAGGTTATGCCTATAACACTATGTGTGGGGTCAATTCCACAGGAAAAATGGTTTTCCGGAGAGCGAAAGAATGGGAATTAATAAAAGGCGATCCAACGGAATCCGCTCGGGTCCCTAAAACGGTTAAAACTGTTGAACAAATCGAATCACAAGACGAAATTCCGAAATACCTAGAAAAAGCAGAACTCCTCAAATTCCTGGATGCGATCAAGGACTATAGAAAACAGAATGATTATGTCATTTTCCGCACATTAGTCTACACCGGCTTACGTGTCGGTGAACTTGCAGCTTTAAAAGATACGGACATCATGCAAATAACGGATGAAATAAGCATTACTAAAACAATCTATAATCCTAAAAGTAATGTTAGGATGTACGATCTGGAGACACCAAAGACCGAATCTTCTATTCGCAAAATCGTAGTTGACTCCGACGTTATGAAAGAAATAAATCATGTCATCTGGTTAAACAAAAAAGAAAAATTACGTTACGGTCCCCAATACCACGACAAAGGATTTATTTTCACCAGCCCCAAATATCCGGGCTATCCGATCCTGGTAAAAACGATTGAAGATAAAATGAAACAATATCTTAAGCTAGCAGATTTAGATACTAGCCTTACCCCGCATTCCTTACGACACACTCACACATCATTACTTGCAGAAGCCGGCGTGGGATTAGAAGAGATAATGGAGCGCCTGGGCCACATCGACGACGAAATCACCAGAAAGATTTATCTACACGTCACAAAAACGATGAAAAAAGAAGCGGCCCGCAAATTCAGTGAATTTATGAGCCGCCCCTGATTATTTTTTATTTTGTGGTCAAAATGTGGTCAAGCACTAATCAAGATTTACCTGCGCCCTGTTTTTCCGGGGATTACGGCACCTCTTACATCATGCCGCCCATGCCTCCGCCCATACCGCCCATGCCGCCGGCCATGGCCGCATTTTCATTGGGGTTGGGTTTTTCGGATACGATCGCTTCGGTGGTCAATACCATAGCTGCAATACTGGCAGCATTCTGGATGGCTGACCGGGTAACTTTGGCGGGGTCGATGATCCCGGCCGCGATCATATTTTCATATACATTGGTCAAAGCATTAAAACCTAATCCGGTTTCTCCGAGTTTGACTTTTTCCACTACTACGGAACCTTCTACACCGGCATTGTTGGCAATCTGGCGGAGCGGTTCTTCCAAGGCTTTCTTCACCAGTTTTACACCGGTCAATTCATCGCCTTCGACCTCGACTTCGTCAATAGCCGATATAGCATTGATCAAGGCGGTGCCGCCGCCGGATACGATGCCTTCTTCAACCGCGGCTTTAGTTGCGGCCAGAGCATCTTCAATGCGGTGTTTCTTTTCCTTCAATTCGGTTTCAGTCGCGGCGCCTACCTGAATTACGGCTACGCCGCCGGATAATTTAGCCATTCTCTCCTGCAGCTTTTCTCTGTCGTATTCGGACTCGGTCTCTTCCAACTGACTTTTGATATTGGCGATGCGGGCTTTGACTTCTTCGCTGGTGCCTTCGCCGTCAACGATAATAGTCTCTTCCTTTTTAACGACGATCTTAGCGGCTTTACCCAGCATGGCCAAATCAACGTTTTCCATTTTGCTGCCGGTATCTTCTGAAACTACACGACCGGCGGTCAAAATCGCTATATCTTCCAGCATGGCCTTTCTTCTCTCGCCAAAGGCGGGGGCTTTAACTGCCACGCAGGTGAACGTTCCTCTTAATTTGTTGACGACCAGAGTCGCCAGTGCTTCGCCTTCGATTTCTTCAGCAATAATCATCAATGGTTTGCCGGTTTGTACGACTTTTTCCAATACCGGTAAAACTTCGCTGATAGCGGAGATTTTTTTATCGGAAATCAAAACAAAGGGATCATCCAGAATGGCTTGCATCTTTTCAGAGTCGGTTACCATATAAGGAGAAACATAACCACGGTCGAAGCTCATGCCTTCCACGACTTCCAACTGGGTTCCCATGGTCTGGGATTCTTCCACCGTGATAACTCCATCGCGGCCTACTTTTTCCATGGCGTCTGCAATCAGGCTGCCGATTTCGGGATCGCTGGCGGAAATCGAAGCTACCTGAGCGATGGATTCCTTGGTTTCAACCGGCTGGCTGATGGCATGGATTTCATTGATAGCAGCCTGAACCGCTTTCTCAATGCCTTTTCTCATGATCATGGGGTTGGCGCCGGCAGCTACGTTTTTCAGACCTTCTTTGATCATGGCCTGAGCCAAAACGGTGGCGGTGGTGGTTCCGTCACCGGCAACATCATTGGTCTTGATGGCAACTTCTTTTACCAACTGGCAGCCCAGGTTTTCCCAGGGATCTTCCAGGTCAATGTCTCTGGCGATCGTTACGCCGTCATTGGTGATGGTGGGAGAACCGAATTTTCTATCCAAAACCACATTTCTGCCCTTGGGGCCAAGGGTTACTTTAACAGTATTAGCCAGTGTATCGACACCTTTTTCCAGAGATCTTCTGGCGTTCTCGCCAAATTTAATTTCTTTGGATAACATCTATGTAGCCTCCTTGTAATTTGTTATTTTACCCTTATTACTAGACCAGTTTTGCCAGTATATCTCTTTCAGCAGAGAGGATCAGATACTCTTCTCCGTCTACTTTAATTTCCATGCCGCCATATTTGGAGAATATGATTTTGTCGCCTGCTGCCAGATCGATCGGTACTCTTTCTCCCTTATCATTCAAGGCGCCGGGGCCTACAGCCAGGACTTCTGCTTCCTGGGGTTTTTCTTTTGCCGTATCAGGCACATACAGCCCGCTCTTGGTCTTTTCTTCTTTCACCTCAGCAACTTTGACTACCACACGGTCTCCCAATGGTTGAATTTTCACGGGTATACCTCCTTATAATTTGCTGTTAGCACTCATCACTCTTGAGT
>DATMYB010000182.1:0-6120 GCA_035561215.1 Syntrophomonas sp.
TTTGCTTCCCGCCGGCCAAATTTTCGTAGGACTTCGTTGTCGTCAATCGCAATACGTCCAGTATTGCTCAATCCTCCGCCTTGTCCTGCAAAAATTTTCCTCGGCGGATAACCTAAACTTTTAGGCGACACAGACTACTAGCGTATGCCGGCCTAATAAAGCTATGGCTGCCATCTGCTGTAGCCGGCGCAGGTGCAAGCTATCATTTTCTGACAGAATGATTATCTAATTCAACAACCGTACCGCAAATCCTGCCGGCTATGCAAAGTTGGCCGGCGGGGGCCGGCTGAAGTGCTTTCCGGCCTGGCAAAATCACCGCATTATTGGTGTCGGCTGAAGCGCCTCCGCCCTTGGCAGAATCGTTACATCATGGCGGTCACTTGAACAGACGGCGGTTGGAGCCTATAATCCCACCAGCTCAAATTGCCCCCAGGCTGCCATTTTGTCGTCCTTGATGGCCAAAACTCCGCTGACCCCGTCTATATTCTGTACAAATTCGATGGCTTTCATTAAATCGTCCGGGGTTTGCACGAAATTGGCCGCGCCGGTTGCCGCCGCATCTGCCAGCACTGTATCGGGGGCCAGGATAACCACTGCGTCCGCCTTGCCCAGACTGATGCTGGGGCCGACGGTGCCGGAGGAGGTGCAAACACCCATGGGTCCGTTTTCCGCTTTAATTTTTATGCCCAACCGATGGCTGAATTTGGAACGCCCGGCAAACACCGACACCAGCCGGTCTTTTTGGCAGTTCAGATAGATATCGCCGCCGTTTTCAACGATGACTTCCTGCACATGTTCCATCAACATCTCTCCCACGGCCTGGGCAAAAGCCCCCGCCACCGCCGCCATGGGGCCGACTCCGGTTTTGAAAGCCGCGCCGGCCATGTGCCGGGCCAGGGCAGGCGCGGCGGGAAGCAGCCTCAGCGGCACAAAAGAAGTTCTGAAAGTTGGCTGACGGCTGATATAATACTCCAGATCGCCCCGCAGGCGCCTGACCGTCTCTTGGCACAAAAGGATCAGGTGATCCTGATAGCTCTCCTGATCCACTGCGATGTCCAGGTCGGTTTCTTTCAGTTGAATATGAAAATAATGCAAATCCCGGGCTTCGTGTAACGCCCGATAATCCCGCTTCACATATCCGTCGCTCTGGTTTGGGTCCATGATTGCTCCTACACTGCTTCCTTGATTTCAAAATAGAGATTGATGGCCCGGGTCGGGCAGCATTCCAGGCACATTCCGCACACTACGCACTTATCGTTGTAAAAGCTTACCTCCATGGTCTCCCGTTCGATGGCCAAGGCCTCGGTGGGACAGAAGGAGGCGCAGGCGCCGCACTGAATGCATATTTGTTCGTTCCAGACGATACTCTCGCTCAGGGGTTCCATTACTACCCCCAGGCCTTCCATAAAGCGCGTTCCGGCTTCGTAGCTTTCCTTACTGCCCTCCAGTTCCATCACCAGATATCCTTCCTTCTGGGGATTGATATCGGCCTTCAGGATATTTATGATCAGATCGTAGTTTTTAATCAAACGGTAAATAATCGGCTGCTCGGATTGAGCGGCGGAAAAATAACAGACCAGTTTGTTTTTCATTTTTTATTCCTCCCATTTACAAGCCCGTTAGGGATTCTTTCCGGTATAGACTTGAACACGATATCCGCGTCGGCAGAAGGCAGAGCGGCTACCGGCCGGGTCAGCTCAAACTCACCTTTCAAAATCCATTGTTTAAGGATCTCGGCAATTTGTTTGGCCCGGGGATAACTGGATTGCGGTGTGGTAACCACGGATTTGCCGTTGATCTCGATCCGACCGCTTTTAAGCTCTTTAAAATTGGCAAAACCTAGATCCATGGGCTTGCAATAGGGATAGCCTTCGCTGTAATCCACGATCGGACAGTAGATGTCTTCGTCCTTGACCGCGGTATAACGCAGCATTTCTTCGTCCAGAATGGGAATCGGTATACCCACCCCCACAGCCATGGTGGCGCCGTAGCCGATGTAGCTCAAGCCCACCAGCCAGTTGGGATCCATGCCTTTCAAATCTCCGATCAGGGTTAGCGTCCCGGCAGTAGCCATAGGTACGCCATTCTCACCCCGCAATACGTTAGGATGATGCTGGGTGCCGTTCCAGGCCACGTAGCCAATGCCGCCGCCCAGGAAAATCCGGGTCCCGATGCCGATGGTTCGATAATAAGGATCGTTAAGCAGCGGACTCAATTGTCCGGAAGTCGAGTAACCGGCATTGCCCACATGGGGTTTGAGTATGCCCATATAGGTGTAAAGGGTACGATCTCCCAGATTGATGGCGCAATTATAGTTCTGGTAAGCGTTGCGGGGATTGAATAAAAAGGCATCGTTCACATCGTCCAGGGTGATGACGGTGTCCACCTTGCGGTTGGGATAGCAGTCAGTTCCGTAGCCGACAGCTTCCAGACGGATCTCCTGGCCGGCCACCAGATCGTGGATCACATGGCCGCCGCCATAGACAAAGCGTCCGGGGAACACCTTGTTCTCGGGATCGTTTTCCGCCAGCTGGGCGGCCCCGATATAGGCATCCACCGCCGCAATGCCGGAGTAAGCCTCTACCCCGTTCAGCCATACTTTTTTCATTTTAATGCGGGGATTGGAATGACCGAAATTAATAAACGCTCCCGACGAGCACATAGGCCCGAAGGTACCGGTCGTAACCACATCGATTTCCCGGGCGGCTTTTTCATAGCCTTTTTCCGCGACGATACCGATAACTTCTTCGGCGGTTACGACCACCGCCTCCCCTTTTTTGATTTTCTCATTGATTTCTTCGTAACTCTTTTGCACTGCCATTTTCCTTACCTCCGGTTATTTGTTTAATATGGCCACCAGACGCTGGGCAGTCAGCACCGCTGCCCGGGCGTCTTCTGAATATGCATCCGCGCCGATTTTATCGGCGTATTCCTGGTTTAAGACGGCTCCGCCCACCATCACCCGGGATTTCAAACCTCTGGCTTTAACCCCGTCGACGACTTCCTGCATCCGTGGCATGGTAGTGGTCATCAGGGCGCTCAGGCCTATGATATCGGCATCTTCCTGGGCCGCCCGCTCCAATATGTCCGAAGCTTTAACGTCTTTTCCCAGATCGATCACCTTAAATCCGTAGTTTTCCAGCAAGACCGCCACGATATTCTTGCCGATGTCATGAATGTCCCCTTCCACCGTAGCCAAGACGATGACTCCGGCATGACTGCCGCCCTCACGAGCCAGCAACGGCTGCAGGATGGCAAAAGCTTGCTTCATGGTTTCCGCCGCCATCATCAGTTGCGGCAGGAAATACTGTTTTTTATCATATAACTCTCCTGCGGCTTCGATGCCCGGGATCATTCCCTGATTAACGACATCCAGCGGTTCCAGTTGGAAACTGTGCAGGGCCTGATCGATCAACTCCTCGATATTCTCTTTATCTCCCTGCAGCACCGTCTGTTTGATCCTGGCCTGGATGGTATCCTCCTCCACGGCTGGGGATACGGCCGCCGCCGCAGCGGACGGTGAGGTTTCGCTTCCTGTTTTCAGCAGCTCCGGGATATTGCAATTTACGCATACGGCATGGCGCAAAACTGCTTCTCCTTTCGGCGCTTTGTAATCCTTGTATTTTTCTATATAGGCGACGCTGTTTATATCTTTGCCCAGCAGTACCGCAGCGGCCCGGCAGGCGTCCATCATGCGCTCGTCAAAAGGATTCAGGATCGGCAGATCCAGTCCCGCCCCCCAGGCCATGGCCAGATAGGCGGAATTGAGGATTTCCCGGGCCGGCAAACCGTGGGAGACATTGCTTACCCCCAGCACCGTCGCCAATCCCAATTGTTCCTTGATCATACCCAAGGCCCGGATGGTTTCCATGACCTGATCCTGTTGGGCGCTGGCGGTTTTCACCAGGGTATCGATAAGCACGTCCTGCCGGCGCAGGCCGTATTCCTGAGCCCGCTGCAAAATCTTCCGGGCTACCTCCACCCGGTCTTCCGCCCGGTCCGGGATGCCTTTTTCATCTATGCATAATCCCAATACCGCCGCCCCGTATTTTTTGGCCAAAGGCAAAATCTTCTCCAGGTTTTTATCTTCACCGGTGGTGGAATTAATCAAGGGTCGTCCCACAAAAGCTTTGAGGCCCGCCTCCACCGCCTCCGGATGGGTGGAATCGATGGAGATGGGGATATCCAGCGCCGACTGGATCATCGTCACCGCTTTCTGCATGGCCGAGGGTTCATCGATGCCCGGCACTCCCATGTTGACATCCAGCAGCGGAGCTCCGGCCTCCTGTTGCTGGCGGGCTTCCGCCACCACCACCTGCATGCGGCCGTCCTTTATATCCTGGGCCAGTTTTTTCCTGGCGGTAGGGTTGATGCGTTCGCCGATAAAGGCCAGGGGCTGGCGTTCTCCCAGCAGCACACAACGGCTGCGGGAGGCAAAGGCGGTATAAGACATATGCTGCCGTGATGACGGTTTCATTCCTTTCAAAGCTCTGGCCATGGCTTGGATATGGGCCGGGGTAGTGCCGCAGCATCCCCCGATAATATTGGCTCCGGCCTCTTTTAACCGTAGCGCGTATTCCGCCATCTCCTCCGGCGTGTCCGGGAAAACCGTGCCGCCGTCCGTCAGACGGGGCAGGCCGGCATTGGGCTCAACCGATATGTAACCGGAGCCGTACTGGGCCAAACGCTGAATAACTGGCAGCAATTCCCGCGCCCCGCCGGAACAATTGGCGCCTATGGCCAGGGGCTGGAAAGCTTCCATTATCATTGCGGCAGTGAGGGGGTCGGTACCGGTCATGGTACGTCCTTCCTGCTCAAAACTTATATGGGCGATGACCGGCAGGCTGGTATTTTCCCGGGCGGCAATCAAAGCTGCCCGCATTTCTCCTATGTCGGTCATGGTCTCGATGGAAATCAGGTCGGCGCCGGCACGAGCGCAAGCCACCATCTGCTCCTTAAACACCGTATACAGATCGTCAAACTCCGCCTCTCCCATGGGACGCAGCAATTTTCCGGTCGGGCCGATGGAAGCCGCCACCAATCCGCGTTGGCCGGCGGCCCGACGGGCGATCGCCACCAGCTCGCTGTTAATCTCCGCAGTGCGGTCTGCCAGTCCGTATTCGGCCAGCTTCAAGCGGCTGCCGCCGAAAGTATTGGTTTCGATAATGTCCGCCCCGGCTTCCAAATACTGACGGTGTATATCCAAAAGTACTTCCGGATGCAGCGTCCCGAACAGTTCCGGGCAATCGCCGGGCAACATGCCGCGGGCCTGCAGCATGGTTCCCATGGCGCCGTCCAGGATCGCTACCCGTTCCTTAAGCATATTCTGCAAATCCAACCATACCACTCCTTAAACAAAAAAATCCTTAAACGAAAAGCCCTCTAAAAGAGGGCTCAGTGTTGCTCCCTCTCATCTCCCAGGCATACCTGCAGGATTTGGCACCATTCCTAAAAATAGGCGGTTGCCGGGTTTCATCGGGCCAGTCCCTCCACCACTCTGGATAAGAGTAAATTGTTAAATTTGATTTGTTATTTTAGCATTAATTGGCGCTGCTGTCATCCGTATTTTTATTTTGTTCGTCTTCACCCGGGCTATGGGCTGCGGTTGCCTTGGTTTCCTCAGTCTTGGGGACATCATCGGCTTTCCCCCCCGCCTCATCGGGGCTGCTTAAGACCGTATCCCCCGCAACAGGTACCTCGGCCCCGGAAGACTCTTCCGCCGCTGGGACCGCCTCGGATTCTTTCGCCCCATCCTCAGCCGTTTCCTCTGTATCGGAAGTCCCGTCCGCCGACGGGATGGAATCCAGCGGGTTGGGCGGAACAGTTTTAGGAGGAGCAGGTTTGGTCAGGTCATCCAAATTCACCGCGTCTTCAAATTCCTTGCGCACGCCGGAAGTGACTTTTCTAAATTCGCTCAGCCCCTTGCCCAAAGACCGTGCCACATCAGGCAACTTACCGGGACCAACCACAATCAAGGCAATCAACAGGATTAAAATCAGTTCCCAAGGACCAATGTTGCCAAACATGATTTCCTCCCTTTAATAAATCTTTAAATTAAACCTGGATTCCCCCGCAAAAAGCCTGATTTGATTATGTTGAATGTACAAACAAACCGTGGCC
>DATMYB010000183.1:0-3205 GCA_035561215.1 Syntrophomonas sp.
AGTTGCCCGTTTAATTTTTAAATTTCATGTAAAGGAGTGATAAAATGTCGGGATCAAAAATTAAATGTTCTGTTGATAACTGTGCTTATAACGAGAATAAGCGCTGCAATGCCTCCGGTATAGCGGTGAACGCGATGGGTGACGGAATGGCTATGAGCAGCGACGGTACCTGTTGTGAAACCTTTGTCCCGAGACAAGAATAACTGCCGCAAAAAAAGCCCGCGTTGCGGGCTTTTTCTATGGCTATTTGGCGCCTAGACGCCGTTGCTGTTAGTCTTTCAAAATTTCGCAGCCGGATAGAAAATTCTCCAGCCGGTCCAGGCCGGTTTTGATCTGGTCAAGGGAGTTGGCATAGGAAATGCGGATATAACCTTCACAATTTTTGCCGAAGTCGATACCTGGAGTCACGGCCACATGAGCCTTTTGGAGTATTTCAAAGGCAAAACGGTACGAATCCCGGGTATATTTTTTTACATTGGCCAGGGCATAAAAAGCTCCGGTAGGTTCGACCATCGTCGCGATCCCCATGGCCTGCAGGCGGGACAAAAGATACTTGCGCCGTTCATCGTAAATAAGGCGTCTTTCCTCCACTACCTGGTCGCAGTCGCGCAGGGCGACAAT
Source organism: Syntrophomonas sp. (assembly GCA_035561215.1). GTDB lineage: Bacteria > Bacillota > Syntrophomonadia > Syntrophomonadales > Syntrophomonadaceae > Syntrophomonas_B. The sequence goes on from DATMYB010000183.1 coordinate 622, forward strand.
ACCTGCCTCCTGAGCAAAGGAAGCGGCACAGATGAACAAATTTTGCTGCAGTTTTTGCATCATTCGTATATAGGCAGTCGGAGCGATCAGATATCCGAGCCGCCAGCCGGTCATGGCGTAAAGTTTGGAAAACCCGTTAATCACGAAAGCCTGGTCGGTGTATTCCAGTATGGAATGTGCCTTTCCCTCATAGACCAAGCCATGGTAGATTTCATCCGATATAATCGGCACGCCTGTATCGGCCAGGGACCGCATGATTTCAGGCGGATAAATTATGCCGGTGGGGTTGGAAGGCGAATTAACCATGATAGCGCTGGTGGAAGGATTTATGGCTTTATCAATCACCTCCGTACGGTAGATAAAACCGTCCGCTTCGTCAACCGGAACGAGAACCGCCTTACCGTCGGTCATCCTAACAAAGTTGGGATAACACGAATAATAAGGATCGGGCATGATAATCTCCCGGCCTTTTTCCAGCAGCACTGAAAATATCAACAGCATGGCGGGAGAAGTTCCGGAAGTGACCATAATTTGTTCGGGTGAAATTTTAACCTGGTAATTGCGCCAGTAATAAGCGGCGATTTCTTCACGCAGCGAGAGCTTGCCCAGACTGTGGGTATAATGAGTATCGTCATCGTGAATGGCCTTTATACCCGCTTCCTTTACCGCTTCCGGGGTGGAGAAATCCGGTTCTCCTATTTCCAGATGGACTACGTCGATTCCTTGAGATTCCATAGATTGGGCTTTTTCCAATACATCCATAACGATAAAGGAAGAAATATCTGCTAGTTTTTCGGGCAAAGGGGGATTGTTCATGTTTAAGCTCCTTATAATGACATTTCTCTAATTATATAGCTATTGAGTAACTTTTCAAAGCAGGCAGAGACATCGCCTCCGGGAAGGGACTATTTTAGCGCCCGGCGGCAAAAGCTATGGGTGTGAGACTACTATATGCGGGAAGGAAGACAAAAATTGAAGCCTTGGTTTAAATCCGCGGTATGGTTGCTGATAGCCTTACTGCTGCTGGTGATGGTAAAATTTCAGCTAGGTTCGCTGCAAACCTTTGCTAAGGAAGATTCGGAAATATCACGCATCATTTATGTGGCAGACAGTAATCTCAGTCAAAGACTGATTACCAGGGTCAATACGGGCGGGGATAAATTAGTGGCGCTTACTTTTGATGACGGCCCCGATCCCCGTTATACGAACCAGGTCTTACGGATACTTAAACAATATAATGTGAAAGCCACGTTTTTTGTGGTAGGGGAGAACGCGGCTGCTCATCCGGACCTGATCCGACAGGAAGTCCGGGACGGCCACGAGATCGAAAATCATACTTATACCCATGCAGATTTAAGCCATGCCAGCGAGACGGGAACCAAAAACGAAATTCAAAAAGCCGACGCGCTGCTGAAGGAAATGTTGCAGCGGGGTATTAAATATTTCCGACCCCCCAAGAAATTGTTCCGTACCGAAACCATCGATATCGCGGAAGAATGCGGTTATAAAACGATTTTATGGACCATCTGCGTGGAGAATTCTTCCGCTCCGACTCCCCGGGAAATGGCCCAAAGAGTAATAGATGCAGCTCGTCCGGGTATGATTATCCTGGCTCACGACGGCAGAATGGATCGCAGCCGGACCATCCAAGCCCTGCCGTTTATTATTGCCGCCTATCAGAAGCAAGGATACCGGTTTGTGACCCTGGACGAGCTGATCAAGGCAGAATCGACGGAACGAAAATAACGATATTGATGTCTGCAGGAATCGTCAGTTCCTGTTATCCGGGCTCAATATCAGGATAAATTTCCGCAAACTGCTCCTACTTCGGCATGACAATAGGGTTTTGCGGAGGCAACTGGTATTTCGCAGGAATCACCGGAGCGGGTGTTTTCTGCTGCGCCTGGGCTTTTTGAGCGGAACTGCCGAGTACCCTGCGGGCTCCGGCAAAATGCTGGCCATACCAATAGCTGAAACTGGTGGTGATGCCGATGGCAGTAGGTCTGCCGGATACTGTATGTATGATGGCGGGCTTACCGTTGATTTTGCCCATATAAATGGCGACATGGCTTATATAACGCTGGCCGCTGCTATCCGTATTCCAAAAGGTGAAGATGTCGCCGGGTTTCAGCTTATCTACTCCCACCAGGGTGTACTTGGAAGTGCCGCTGATTTTTTTGGAGGAAACCCCGCTGACCTTTGTACCCACCGTATTGTATTTACGTGCGGCGGAAGTAATGTTATAGCCGAAATCATTAAAGACCAGGGCGACGAAATTGGAGCAGTCTATATAACCGGTGGTCTTATATTTGGAGTGGCCATAAACCATGTAGCCGTTTTCCATATACCATATAGCCCGGGCGATGATATCATTGGCCCGGCTGCCGTTATCCTGTTTCTGGAAGGCTTTTACCAGCGGAAGTTCGACGTTGGCATAGGCGGAATAATACTGATTATAACGCTGTACATTGGCGCTGACGCCGGCATAGGCGGAAAGCGCCGGGGAAGCCGTCATTATTATCAACAAAGCGATTGCCAGCAAATAAGAGTACGATTTTTTCAACATATTTGACCTCCTTTAAGA
>DATMYB010000184.1:0-6202 GCA_035561215.1 Syntrophomonas sp.
TGTTCATGAAGCTCACAAGAGAGGCAGCGTGGCAGGCGAGATCATTAAGACCATTATGGAAGAAGACGCTGCTGCGATCAAGAAGCCGGTTAAGGTCCTCGGCGCACTCAATACCCCAATCGGTTCGGCTTATTATGAATATATGATATTGCCGAAGGTTGAAGACATTATTGCCGCCGCGGAAGAGCTTACGCGGTAGCCGCATCGGATAATAATTTAAACAGTTCGGATATTTGCTATATGGAGCACCCATACCGGGTGCTCTGATCCTGAATACAGAGAATAAAGTTTAAGTTAGAAAGGTGTCATATGAATCAATATAACGTAGCGATTATTGGCGGTGGTCCGGGAGGCTATGTAGCCGCTATCCGTTCTGCTCAGTTGAGTTTAAAGACGGTAGTCATTGAAGAGGTAAAACTGGGTGGGACATGCCTGAACATCGGGTGCATTCCTACGAAAACCCTTGTTAAAAATGCGGAAATACTATATGAATTAAAACATGCGTCAGGCAGGGGGATTAAGGTCGGCAAGCCTGAAATCGATATGCCGGAGATGATGGCAATGAAAAACAAGGTGGTTGCGCAGCTTACGGGAGGGATACAGTTCCTTCTGAACCGTAATGGCGTAACAGTGGTGAAGGGAAAAGCGGCTGTTGTTTCGGAACATATGCTTGCGGTGAATGGAGAGGAAATTACATTCGATAATCTGATCATCGCGACCGGATCATCCAATTTTATCCCGCCGGTTCCCGGTCTTGAAGAAGGAGGGATCCTTACTTCCACAGAACTTTTGGATATCGATCATGTGCCGGAAAGGCTGGCTATTATCGGCGGCGGCGTGATTGGATGCGAATTTGCTTCAATTTTTAATGAATTGGGAAGCAAGGTGACAATCATAGAGATGATGCCCAATATCGTTCCCGCAATGGATGCGGATATTTCGGCGGCACTGAGAACCAGCATGACGGCAAAAGGCATAGATGTCAAAGCCGGATATAAGGTTACTGAAGTCAGAAATTCAGGCAATGGGTATGAGGTTGCAGCTCAGGGTAACACGGAGGACACGATCCATGCCGATAAGGTCCTGGTAAGCGTGGGCAGAAAATCCAACCTGGACGGTGTGGATGCGCTTGGCCTGGAACTTGAGAGAAACTATATCAAGGTTAATGAAAGGATGGAAACCAGCATTAAAAACATATATGCAGCAGGCGACGTCACAGGCAAGATTCAGCTGGCCCATGTGGCAAGCGCGCAGGGCGTTGCGGCGGCGGAAAATATCGCGGGCGGGAATTCGGCCATGTCATATGAGGTCATTCCAAACTGTATTTTTACATTGCCCGAGATAGGTTCGGCGGGTATGACAGAGCTTAAGGCGAAGGAAACCTACGGAGAAATAATAGTAGGGAAATTCCCGTTCTCAGCGTGCGGAAAAGCGCTGGCATCGGGCGCGCCGGAAGGCTTTGTCAAGGTGATTGCCGACAAGAGGACAAATAAATTAGTCGGATGCCATATTATCGGACAGACTGCCGCCGAGTTGATCAGCGAGGCTTCGGTTGTAATGCAATCCGGAGGAAAAATAACTGATATTGCAGACACAATTCATGCACATCCGACCATTTCCGAAGCAGTCTGCGAAGCGGCGCTCGCCGCTCTTGACAAACCGGTTCACACGGTAAAGCTGTAGGCGGAAGTCGGAAGGCATATCAACGTGACAAGAATCTCAGAAATTTGCTAAAGTGGTTTCGTTAATTCAAAAATATGGAGGTAGGATAAAAATGAAAAATAATAATCGAACACTGACTAAACTGGCGATAATATGCTTATCGCTGACAGACTGTGGAACGGGAGCTACAACTGCCGCGTTGCCCACGATCAGCGCCGGGCTGCCGGGCGTTCCTTTTTCTCTTATCCAGTGGATCGCTTCCGTACCGGTGCTTATGATCGGCTTTGCACCCACTCTTTGCTATGCCCCTTTGGTTAGAATCATGAAAAAGAGGTCGATATTATACATCGGCGTCATTTTGTTTATGATAGGCGGTTTAGGGCCTGCGTGGCTTAATTTTAATATTTATATCATTCTGGTCCAGCGGGCCATACTGGGCTTGGGTATTGGTATCCTTACACCGATGGGCATTGACTTGATCTATGACTTCTATAAGGGCCATGAACAGCGCACGATGATTGGCTTCTCCGGCGCGTGTATAGGACTGAGCGGAATGCTATTCACGATGATTGGCGGATTTTTATGCCAGATCGATTGGACTTATACTTTTTACGCCTATTTCGCCGCCGTTATTTTCTTCGCTGTTGCGATTGCATTTTTACCTGAGCCGGAAAAGCGTGTTGAGCCGGCTGCAGATGATAATGGACCAAAGGTGAAAGCAAAATTGCCTGGATCAGTTTTCTTCTACATAGCAGTAACTTTCCTTAACGGCATGCTCTTTTATATTGCCGTAACGAACACGGCCTATGTCTTAGTTCAGGACCAGATTGCAGAACCAACTCAGATTGCAATGATGTTTAACGCTCTGACGGCGTCATCTATACTGGTCGGCTTATTCTTCGGTCAGATGTTTAAAGCTCTGAGGTATCATGTTTTGACAATAGCCTTAGCGCTCGGAGGTATCGGTGAGTACCTGTGCGGCACCACATATTCAATAACTGTGTTTACTGTAGGGCTGGCTCTTGTCGGTATAACTTTAGGCGGGACTACGTCGGCGTTATGGGCTAAATTAGGCGATTTGGTTCATCCAAGCCTTGTTGCTCTATCAGTTAGCTTAGGCATTTCGGCTATGAATTTAGGCGAATTTTTTCAACCGGCTATCTTTAATTTATTTACTGTACCCGGAAGGCAGCCTTTCATGGTAGGAACTGCCATGGCCATTGTATTGGTTGTAGCATCTATTGTTTTGGATAAAGTATTCCCCACAAAAGAAAGCAGTTCGATTACTGCAGTATAGGAATCCTTGAGCAAAGACCTCGATCAGATAATAAATAAACTATTTGGCAAAGTCGCTGATTTAAAAAGTCGGCGGCTTTTCAACGTGATGCCGATGTTATCCTGTCGGTAACATCAAGTAGTCAATAAATACCTCTGTCGTGTGATTGTTGGAAAATAATGTGAGTGATATACTTTGCATTGAGAATCAAGTAATGCTAATACCATAAAGTTTTATATTTATATGGCCATATATTTATATAAATACCCAATTTTTACCAGCGGAATACTCTTTTTATGTAGTGGCAGCATAAAGCCGCTATAAAAAACAGGAGGTAAAAAATGACAAAACGTACTACCAAGAATACTAGCAAGACAATGATCAAGATCGCTATTATATCCATGTGTCTTACTGACTCTGCCAATGGGGTGGTAACGCCGGCGCTAGGTACTATTGCGGCGGCATGGCCACACATTTCGGCCACCATGATCCAGAATATCGGATCAGTAGCCGCGGTGGCGATCGGCGTAGCCCCGCTTATTTTTTATACGCCTCTGGCAAAAATTTGGCCAAAGAGAAGGATCTTATGGCTTGGCGTAGCCGTCTTCATGATCGGCGGAATAGGACCTGCTTTCATAACGACGAACTTTATGCTTATTTTAGTTTTTAGAGCTCTGCTGGGCTTCGGTATCGGTATCCTGACTCCGTTGGGCATCGACCTGTGCTGCGCTTTCTTCGAAGGCAGTGAAAGGCGTACTCTTATTGGATTAACTTCAACTGCTATCGGCGCAAGCGGAATCATCTTCCAGACCATCGGCGGAATCTTATGCACAATCAGCTGGAACTATACCTTCTATGCTTATGCGGCAGGGGGGTTATTCTTTGCCATTTCTATTATATTCTTACCGGAGCCGCCAAGGCAGGAAAAGCTGTTTGATACTCCTGCGCATGACGGAGCTGTAATAAAAAAGGAAAAGCTGCCTGGATTAGTATGGGGGTACGCTATTATCGTTTTCTTCGCAGGGATGGCATTCTACTCAGGTGTGGCCAACGTTGCGATGGTAGCCATCGGCGAGGGCTTCATGCAGCCTGTTCAAATCGGTATGGCTTTTAATGTGATGGTAGTCTCATGCATGATCACAGGCGCCCTGTTTGGTCCTATGACAAAATATATAAGATATTGGACCCTTCCTATCGCAGTGGGCTTGGGAGGGGTTGGCCTGCTGATTTGCTCACGGGCCGCTTCATTCCTCACGATGGCCGCAGGCCTGTTTCTGGTGGGATTGCTCTTAGGCTTGGGTCTGGCAAGCGTGTTTTCGAAGGCGACGACTTTAGCTCCGGCTTCGAAGTCCGCGATAGCAACTTCGCTCCCCATGGCTCTTTGGAACATAGGACAGTTCTTCGAGCCGGCAATATTCAATTCCTTCGTCGGTGCGGGCAGAAGTCCGATGGTTATCGGCGCGGTAGTGTGCTTCGTACTGACTGTTGTTCTGGCCATTATGGAGAAAGCGATTCCTTACGAGTTTGTGACTGAAAATGCATAATGTGAATGCAAACAGCCTATAAGTTTTTTATGACGCCAATCTTAATAAAGGTTGGCGTCATTTTTATGGTGCACCCGATGGGCACACGTTCTAACGGGTGAAAGTCCCCAATCCGCCCGGCCTGCATCAGATGATTGGTTATAGAGCAGTGACCATTGAAAAATCAAAGATTTTCATCCTCGCCATATTTATCCTTCAGATATTTCATCCTCGCCCCGAAGGTGGATTTTTTCATTTTCAGCGCATCCGCGGCTTCCCGCATATTTCCGTAATGATCATAGGCCAGGGAGAGGTAATGGTACTCCGTCCGCTCGAGCTTCTCGTTCAGGTCCATCTCGATAAAGTCCGCCTCGTCTTCGCCGGCTTCTCCCTGAGGATACGCATGGTCCGCCTCCGAATAAGAGAGATTGGGAATGCTGATGATATCCAGACTGCTCGTGATGACGCCCCGCTCAATGATGTTACGCAATTCCCGGACATTCCCCGGCCAGCTGTAGTCCAGGAGCATTTTCTCGCTGTTGGAAGATAGGATTTTTTTCATTCCGTACTTTTGATTGTACCGTTTCAAAAAATAATTGGCCAATTCCATGATATCGTCTTTTCTCTCCCTCAGCGGCGGCAGATGAATGAGGACCACGTTCAGCCGGTAATATAAGTCCGCACGGAAGACCTTTTCTTTGACCATTTTTTTCAGATCCTTGTTCGTGGCCGCGATAATCCGCACATCCACCTTTTTGAAATTCAGCGAACCGACAGGCCGGATCTCTCCGTTCTCCAGCACCCGCAGGAGCTTGGCCTGGAGCCCCAGGGGCATGTCCCCGATCTCATCCAGGAACAGGGTCCCCTTGTTGGCCATTTCAAACAGGCCGATGTTGCCTGCCGGGTTGGCGCCTGTAAAGGCGCCTTTTACATAGCCAAAGAACTCGGATTCGATCAACTCCGCCGGAATGGCGCTGCAGTTCACGGGAAGGAAGATCTCTTTACTTCTGTTGCTGTTTTCATGTATGTGCTTTGCAAGCACTTCTTTCCCGGTGCCTGATTCCCCCGAGATCATCACTGAGCTGTCCGTTTTGGCGACTGTTTCGCACAGCTCCAGGATTTTGATCATCCTCTTGCTGACGGCGATCACATCTCCGTTGTTCCTGCCGTACGCCCCTAAATATTTGGCTGCGCCCTTGAAGCTTTTGAGGCGCTGCTTTTCCTTTTCAAGCTCTTCCAGATACCTGCTGATGATGAAGTCCTTTCGGGTCAGAGCCAGGACTGCCACAAATCTGCCTTTCGAGTCATACATCGGAGTACTCGTGGTGATGACGGTCTCTCCGAACTTCGAGGCGAGCATGTCCGTGACCTGTTTTTCTTGCTTGATGCAATTGACGGTGGTGCTGTAGCTGAAATATACGCTCTGGAACGCTTCTATATTCTTGCCCAGCGCCTCTTTTGAGGTAATGTCCAGGTCATCTAAGATCACTTTGTTAATAAACCGGATCTTCCCTTCAGCGTCTGTGATCAGGACTCCGTCGGGTGAATGATATATCATATCCTCCAGGGAAATGTCGCCCAGTTCTTCGAGAATGCTTTTCACATGAAGCACCATCCTTCATCGTCTTGATTTTCGGACACGTCCGGTTTTCCGGACGATATTTTTTGTTTTGTCCAAATACTCCTGCATCTTTTTAGAAGTGTGTACCGAGTGATTTATAGATCATATCCTCCATATATT
>DATMYB010000185.1:0-11792 GCA_035561215.1 Syntrophomonas sp.
ACCCCGCATATTAAAAAGCCATTGACGTTCGTTTATGTCACAAGAAGGGAGCTGTTTGAAAATGAATATACCCAAAATATCCGATGCGGAATGGGAGGTCATGAAACTGGTTTGGAAGAAAAATCCACTAAGCTCCGAAGAGATCATAACGTCTCTGTCTGTTAAGATGGACTGTTCTGCTCCGACTATCAAAACGTATATAAACCGGTTGCTTAAAAAGGGCGCCTTGGGCTACCAAAAATCAGGACGAAACTACTTGTATTATCCCCTGCTGTCGGAAAAGGATTGCATAAGAGCGGAAAGCGACTCATTTTTAAAAAGGGTATATGACGGGGCGGTGGGTCTTCTTTTTTTGAACTTCATTGAGGATGAATATCTAACGGAAAAGGAGATCGAAAAGCTCCAAAAACTTCTGGAAGAGAAAAAGAAAGGCGGCGTGCCGTCGGATAATGATAATTAGACAACGGGAAAATTATCCTACTGCGGAGGGGAACGATAATGAATGTCTTAATTCTGGTTTTCCTATACATACTGCATACTTCGGTGGTGGCAGGTGTTTTTATTGTTTTGCTGATGGTATTTAAAAGGCTTTTATTCAACCGTATCGCAGCGCGTGTTTTAAACATCATATGGCTGCTGATTTTCCTGCGTCTCTTAATGCCTTTTCAACTGCCCAACCCATTCGTCATAGTCGGACTGATCCCCGAAAAATTACAATCGATAAACAATTATACGGATAGCCGGACATTAATATCTTCATACCAGTCTTTGATTGAAACTGATAGCGATTCCTCCGCGGGCGTGAAGGAGGAAAACTTCGAACTTTCCCCTGCAATGCTGATATTATTCCGAATCATTCCTTATATCTGGATAACGGGCTGTGCGATTTTCTTATTGTCGTCTCTTGCTTTTATTGGGAGGTTTAAAACCAAGCTCAAAGCCTCGCAACAAATATTTGATTCCGATATTTTGGGGATTGCAGAGCAATGCTGCAGAAAACTACGAATCAAGAGGGAAATCCCCATATATACTCATGCATTATGCAGGAGTCCCGCAGTATCCGGTATTATACACCAGGCTGTTTACCTGCCGGAAGATATAAAAACACGGGTTAATGCCGATCAGTTGCGACACATACTACTGCATGAACTGGCTCATTGTAAACGAGGAGATCCCGTTATTAATTTGCTTTCGATGGCAGCCGCAATCATTCATTGGTTCAACCCTTTGGTATGGCTGGCGGTAAGAGAAATGCGGCGGGATCGGGAGGTGGCCTGTGATGCGCTGGTAATGGAAACTTTGGGGGAGGCCCACGCGGGTTCTTACGGAATGACCATTCTGGATTTGTCTCGGTGGTGTGCCCGTATGCCCAGGCAGGCACATTTTATAAGTTTTAATGAAAATATTGGACAAGTGGAGAGGAGAATAAAGATGATAGGAAGATTTAAGAGCGGTACTTACAAGCTATCGATTATTGCCATTACCATGTGCCTGGTCGTAGGGGTGGTCATTTTTGCCGATAATTTCAGGGCCAAGCCATCTTTGGACGCCGCGGCCAATCTATTGGGCAACGAACAAATGAAGGACAAATTAGTCATTATTGATCCGGGACATGGCGGAGATGATTTTGGCGCCGTATACCCTTTTAATGAAAACAATGCCGAACTTGTTCAGATAAAGGAAAAGGACATTAATCTTGATATCTCGTTAAAACTGTATGAGCTGCTGAAAAAATCAGGATTGAAAGTCGAGATGACGCGCATGAATGATCGCAACTTAACCCTGGATGAACGGATCAAAATGGTTAATGAAAACAATGCAGCCCTGGTCCTCAGTATTCATGTCAATAACAGTAACGACGAGGGCGTCAACGGCACTTCCACCTCTTTTTATGCGGCCAAAGATCAGTCCAATACGGCATTAATCAGCGAAAAACTTGCCGTACTACTGCAACAAGAACTCACTAAACAACTCCCCACGCAAAATTTAGGAGTGAAAAAAATTAACACCAGATTGCTCAAAGAAACAAACGCACCCGCAGCCATGGTTGACGTGGCATTCTTGTCCAACGAAGCTGACCGGGAAAAGATTAGCGATGAAGGGTTCCGTGACCAAGCAGCCCAGGCCATATATGACGGAGTTATAGCGTCATTAAATGAGTTGGTTACTGCCGAGGCAGGTATGCCTTCCCGGTAAAACCAAACATGTCCCTGGCTTTTATGCTATAATTTACCTGACCTGCCGCCAGCGGCGGTCAAAGCTTTTACGGCTATGCTGTGACAAAAAAAGCGTAAGCACATGGAACTGGGAGAGCAGGGCATTGAAGTTATTATTGCGCAATCGTCGCCGAATCACAGGCATTTTCATTATTTTACTGGTAACGTTAGGAACGACTTTTTTAACGACCAACGCTTATGTTGGGCGGGTGGGAGCGCAGTATATATATTCGCCCCAGGATGTTCCTGAAGCCGATACGGTGTTAATCATGGGCGCTTATGTGTTCCCTGATGGGAATTTATCGGTCATGCTTTTGGATCGGGTAATGACAGGCTACGAGCTGTACGAAAACGGCAAAGCTCCCAAGATTATCGTAAGCGGAGATCACGGCCGCCAGGATTATGATGAAGTCAATACGATGAAGAACTTTATTAAAGATAAAGGCGTAGCTGGGCAGGATATATTTATGGATCATGCCGGGTTCAGTACATATGAAAGTTTGTACCGGGCCCGGGATATTTTTGCGGTGAAGAAGGTAATTATCGTGACCCAGCGGTATCACCTCCTGCGGGCATTGTTCGTGGCCAGAGCGCTGGGGTTGGAGGCCTACGGGGTGGCGTCCGATCAGCATAACTATGGACCGGTAATGACTACTTACGAAATAAGAGAAATGGCAGCCAGAAATAAGGATTTTTGGATGGCAAAGGTTTTCAAACCTAAACCCACGTTTTTGGGGGAGGTTATACCGGTAACCGGTGACGGCGGGCTTACGGACGACAAATCAGACAGCTCAGAATTTTGACCGATACGATAAGCTTGGTCAAGAGAACGTCAGCTAATGGAGAAGGGTTTATCAGTTCATGCGACTCTGCCGGTAAACGCTTCTTAATTAGCTGACGCTGTTTGTGGGGCCTGCTGATCAGCAGATATTCCCTTATCAAACATAATCTCTACGGGACTTCGTACTTGACCATGAATTTTCTGAGGCTTTCTTGATTATTTTCCAGTCCGGTTCTTTCCAGAAATGCTTCATAAGTCTCAAATTCCAATTCGGTTTGGTTCAGCAGGTTTTCCGATTGCTTTTTCTTATTGATAATATCATCTCCCATCATTACATATATATTTATATTGCCCTCGATGAACTTTATTATGCCTGATAAAACATCAGAGCAATGGAAGACATGAAGATAACGAAATAATTGCAGGACACTGCCAAGAACGGCAGAAAGTAAAAATGAAGGAGCATGTGGTGACGTAAGGAACAATGAATCTAAATGTCCCTCCAGCTTAAAAAGAAACTGGTAAACCCTTATCTGACAGATTGCGTCTGTTAAATAAGGGTTTTATTTCTGTATAGAGGATGAGTTAGACCTAACTAAATATCTTCGCTGCAAGCTTTACATTAGCTTAAAAGGGTGATCCAGGAAGGGATTGATTAATGCTTTTCTAGGGAACTGCCTGTTGATTTAGGTGTGGTTTATTTTTTCGTTTTATTGATGGATTTGCCCACCGAAGTGATTAAATCCAATGCCATTTCCGGCGGTATGTTGTAACGGGCCGCCTCCTCTATGACTTTTTCCCATTCCTGCCATCGGTTTGACTTATGATGATCCGGGGCATTATTGGCATCGGACTCCGGATTGGAAGAGGGGTCAGCTTTCAGATAACCAGCCTCAACCATAAGCATATTTACGGTAACCCCGTTGTCGGCAGAATCAGCCAGTTTTTTAATGATGGCGGCACTGGGGGAGTTGCTGACCATACACCGAAGAAGCCGGGAAATATAAGCTGGATCTACGCCTGAATCGACTCCGTAACGATTTATGGATCGTTCGCCTTTAGCCTGTTTTAGTAAATCAGCAAAGCGTTGTTTATCAAAATACAAATTTAGAACCCCCTCTGTATGGTATTTTAACTTATTAATTGCCTATAGGCAATTACCAATGGAAATAATGGTGAAATTAGAAATATATAGTTGACTGATGTCTGCAGACATGATAAATTTTAATAGTATTGTTGGTAAACAATACTTGGAGGCCGATTACGATGAAAGTAAATATCAAGGCCCTGCAAAAGCTGGCTGATAGTAATAATTGGAGTTATCCTTATATGGCTAAACGCTTAGGAATAAACTACTCATATCTTTTTCGGATTATGAGAGGTGAGAAGACCGGTGGTAACAAGTTATTCAGCGGTATTTATCGTCTGTGTCAGGAAGAGGAGTTGAACGTAGACGATTATATCGTATGGGATGAGAGGTAGGAAAAATATCCACGTTTCAATTTTGCTTTCAAACGGGTTATAGCAGAATTTTGTTGGGGGAGGCGGGATTGGTTATGGCCGAGACATCTCTTGCTTATAAATTGAAAAGCAGGGAAGAGATCATAAGGGACATTGAGTTTTTACGCTGCAGACTGGCTGTCCTGGTAAAAGCCAGAGGTACTTTGGAAGATCCCGATGTCCTGGCTGCCAGTCAGGAACTGGATGCGGTCTTAAATGAATACTATCGGTGGGAACTTAGGTAAGCCCGGAGTGTCATTAAATTAAGGAGCCTAGTACTCTGTCAGCCCTAAGTTCGTATATTATTTGTCGAGGGAAATTTTTGCAGGGCAAGGCGGAGGATTGAGCAATACTGGACGTATTGCGATTGACGACAACGCAGCCATGCAGAATTTTAACCGACAAGGAAATGTGGAATTAGGGTTGACAGAGTATTAGCTTCAGCTTCGCACGCTCATCTAACGCAATTACCGGTCTGGTAATTCATTCATGGTTTCTCCAGCAAGGCCAAAAAGCAATAAAAAGCAGAGAAAAAACCCGCACGGGTTATCTTTCTCTGCTATTATTTTCTATGGAATATATTTTCTGTTGCGAGCCGGCGTAACTTATTATTTTATACAGGGCGTCGCCAGATTAAGGATTCCTTGCATCAAGCACGGTAGTTCAGGCCGTTGGATGAAAGGAAAAGAATTAATGGGGAAAGTTTCTTGCGCTATATCTCGTATCATGTGTTAGTTGAAAAAATTACAACTGGACATATAAAGGAGGGAACATGGATCACATCGTAGTAGACGGAGTTGAGCATACCTTTCATATGGGCAGAATCGATGTACCGGTGTTGTTTGGAGTGGATCTGGTCGTAAAAAAAGGCGAGTTTTTATCTCTTTGCGGAAGCTCGGGCTCGGGTAAATCAACGTTGCTGAACTTATTAGGCGGATTAATGAAAGCCAGCAAAGGAGAGATATTTGTAAATGACCATCAAATTGGGGGATATACCGAAAATGAGCTTTGTTATTTTCGCCGGGAGAACCTGGGCTTTATTTTTCAAAGCTACAATTTAATTCCCAGTATGACTGCTTTCGAAAACGTGGAATTGCCGCTCCTTTTTGCCGGTATTACCGGCAAGGAACGCCAGGAGCGTGCGGAGGAAATGTTGATCAAGGTAGGGCTTGACGACCGCATGCATCACCGTCCCAATGAGATGAGCGGAGGGCAGCAGCAGCGGGTGGCGATTGCCCGGGCCTTGGTCAGCCGCGCGCCGATCCTTCTGGCCGACGAGCCCACCGGTAACCTGGACAGCAAAACCGGCCGGGAAATAATGAATATGATGCGTGAGTTCAATCTGGAGAATAATAAAACCGTGGTAATGGTGACTCATGACCTGGAGCAGGCTCGTATCAGCGATCGTATCGTCTATATGAGGGATGGAACCATAACGGATGAAGAGGTTTTGTTATGAATTTTGGCGACGGCATAAAACTGGTTCATCGGAATCTGATACGCAGAAAAGGACGGACCATCCTTACCGCCCTGGGAGTGGCCATCGGAACCGCCGCTATTGTGGCTATGATTGCCCTGGCGTTGGGACTCAAAAATAATGCAGTTAAAAGTTTAGAAAACTTTCAGGATATTACGACGATACAGGTCTTCCAGGGTTACAATCAAAATCAGCCCGGACAGGAGCCTAAAGAGCTGAATAAGCAAACCGTAGCGCAGATTAAAGGCATCCGGGGTATTTCCGGTATTCTTGCGAGTCTGGAAATCTACAGCGATATGGAATTGGGGATGGGGCGGAAAACAGGCTATGCTACCATGGTGGGAGTGGAGGTTAAAGACGCTCAGTCTTACCCGTTCAAATTTGCGCAGGGACGCTTCCTGAAGTCGCGCAATGAAGCCGTTGTCTCCTATCAGGTGCCTGAATCCTTACAGGATAAGAAAAGGTTAAGCCGCAAAAATCAAACGGGAAATATGGATATGGGAATGAGGGCTTCAGGCGAGGCCCAAAGGGTTGAAATGCTTAATAAAAACGTTTCCATCACGATCCGCAAAATGGATGACCAACAGAATATCAGTCAAAAAGAATACAAGTTTAAGGTGGTCGGTGTCCTGAGTCAAGATGAAGGACGGGGCGAAACCGCTATTTACATACCCATCGAAACCGCCAGGGAAATTGAGAAATGGACAGGCCAGAATAACGGCGGTAATCGCGGCGGGAATAGCAAGGACCGGTACAGTACGGTGAAGGTCAAGGCTGCCAGCCGCGACGAGGTCGAAGTCGTGGTGGCGGAGATCAAAAAGCTTGGTTATGAGGCTTGGTCGCCGGCGGAAAGCTTAAAGGAAATAAATAAGTTATTTATGATTATTCAGTTGATTTTAGGAGGCATCGGAGCCATCAGTCTGCTGGTCGCGTCCATCGGCATCATGAATACCATGTTTATGTCGATTTTGGAGCGAACCAAGGAAATTGGGATCATGAAAGTAATCGGCGCCGGCATTCCCGATATCCGCCGCCTCTTCCTGATGGAGTCCGGTTTCATTGGCTTTATAGGCGGGATCAGCGGTTTGGGGATTGCTTACGGAGTTACCGCCATCATTAATGCGATTGCCCGCGCCAAAGCTGCGGGAGAAATGATGGTTGGAGGACAGATGCTCAATCTGGCTATTATACCGATATGGCTTGCGCTTTTTGCGGTAGGTTTTGCGGTGGTGGTAGGAGTCATCGCCGGTTTGCTGCCGGCTTACCGGGCCGCGCGTATCAGTCCTTTGCAGGCCATCAGACAGGAATAGGAGAGGAAATATGTTGGGGAAAATGAGATTCAAAGCCATGCTGCAATGGTTTTCAGGCAGGAAA
The DNA here is from genome assembly GCA_035561215.1 of Syntrophomonas sp. Lineage (GTDB taxonomy): Bacteria > Bacillota > Syntrophomonadia > Syntrophomonadales > Syntrophomonadaceae > Syntrophomonas_B. The sequence continues at coordinate 7,349 of DATMYB010000185.1, forward strand.
AAATGGCTTATTGTCGGTTTGGCGATAGTGGTTGCGGTGGTAGGAATCCTGGTTTGGCAGCATAAGAAAAATGCAGCGCTGGAAGCACACAGACAGCAGACCGCATTGCCCACTACTCTGGTTGACCGCGGAGATGTGCGGCGGATTCTTTATGCTTCAGGGAATATTCACGAGAATAGCGGAGAAGAAGTGCGGCCGGGGGTAACCGCACGGGTCAATTCAGTATATGTTACCGAGGGACAGGCAGTCAAAGCGGGGGATCTGCTGTTTATTCTGGATGATAGCGAAATTGCCCTGGAATATTCCAAGGACCGCATGACGTACGAAACGGAATCACGTGGACTGACCCAGGAAATCAACGGCTTGCAAAACTCGGAGACCCGGGCTGCGGCGGCGGGGACGATAAGCAAGGTATTGGTAGAAGTCGGTGATGAAATCAAAGCAGATACCGTCATCGCCAAGATGACCAAAGATGATGTTTTTGAATTGAAGGCTGGCTTTAACGCCGGGGACATCAGTGCAATAAAAGAGGGACAGACCGCGGAAATATTTATTCAGGAATTCCTGGGAACCGTCCCGGGCAAGGTTACGCGGGTAGATCATCGCGGGCAGTCGACTGCCACCGGCGGGCTGTTGTACCGGGTAACGATCGAAATACCCAATCCAGGGGCCCTGCAAGTCGGCAACGCCGGCAACGCGAAGATCAATACGGGTACCCGGGTGATCAGTTCCGCCGGTTTCGAAAAACTGACCCCCCTGGATGAGGAAGATATTCGTTCCGGCTGCCAGGGAAAAGTCAATCGTTTGCCGATTAAAGACGGAGATTCCGTCGATCAGGGTCAGCTTCTGCTTTCAGTTGATAAGGCGGAACAGAAAACGGCGCTGCGGGAGAAACAGCTGGCTTTGGAACAGGCACGGATCACCCTGGAACTGAAGCAGAAGGCCTACGAAAAATACCAGGCCCGTGCCAGTGTGGACGGTACGGTGGTGGAACTGAATGTGGAGGAGGGTAAGGATCTGCCTTCAGATAAAGCGGCCGTAGTGATCACCGGGACCGGATCGCTCAAAATGGTGGTTAAAGTCGACGAAATAGATATTCCCTATGTGAAAGTCGGACAGCATGCCGATGTGTATGCGAATGCCTACGGAGATCGGAAGTTTCCAGCTATCGTAACCCGTGTTGCCGAAAAAGGTAAAATCGACGGCTCTAGCGTCTATTTCGAAACAGAACTGACCATTCAGGAACCAGGGCCGTTAAAAGCGGGTATGACAGGGGATGCGGATATTTTGGCCGAGGAGCGGCAGAATGTTTTACGTTTGCCCATTGATGCTGTCAATATGGTAGATACCGGTTCGGGTACCGTAATGGTAAAGCTGAAAGGAAAGGCCGAACCGGAAATGCGGCCGGTCAAAACCGGCATTGAAACAGATGAATATGTCGAAATCATTGACGGAGTCAAAGAAGGGGAAGAGATCATCTTAAATCAGGGAATACCTGAAGGCGTCCCGTCAATTTAAAGAGAGTTGCGAAAAAGCAGCGATTTATTGTTAAACTGGCCGGTAGTCTGCGTCACCTCCCGCCGGGAAAAAATTCTCGCAGGGCAAGGTGGCGCCGGCCAATATGTTGATGTATTGTGCTCAACCACCACCCATTGGGCCGGTGAAAATAATAGTTTCTTCGGGAGTACAGACTACCGTCCCGCTAAGAACCAATCTATACTTCAAGAATTTCCTGAGTTGTTTCCAGGGTTTCCCCCAGTTTCGATTCAAGATAGTTCCGGTTATGCAGCATCCTCGGATCATCAGGCCGGTACTGGCGAGCCGCTTCATTATGGAGGTAAGCCAGCTTATACTCGCCCATATTGCAGTAGCATAAGCACAACTGGAGATGAGGAAGCCAGGTCGAACAATTCAGATTTTGAAATCCCTGCTGGTTTTCCGCCGGCTTCAGCATGGTGGCCAGCTTATACCAGAAGATGGCGGCTTTATTGTCGCCTTTTTGCAGGAAATGATAGCCCAGGCGGCAGCAAAACTCGGCCCGGGCGCTGCCGTAAGTGAAGGAGCGCACCGTTGATTCCAGATAACGCTGCTGGTCGCCCAGGTGAAAATAACAGTCCGCCAGCTTGCCGCAACTGGAAATGTTGTCTTCGACCCAGCCTTGGCCGGTGTCCAGAAACTTTTTATAATAGGAGGCCGCCCGTTTATATTGGTGATGATCCAGCAGTTCATTGGCAAAGTAATACAGGTCGCGGGGAGAAAAATTTTCTCCCCGGGCCAGCCGCTTTTCATATATTTTTATATTCCTGTCGCTGTCGTGATAAAGGCTCCGATGGGTGACCGCCACGTCGCTGTGATAAATTTGCCCCCCCACTTCAAGATATTCATGCACCGCGCCAATCCAACGGAATTCTCTCTCTCTTTTGACCAGTCGATTGCGCCGCACGCTGGATGATACATTTCCATAGTCGTCAAAAGCCAATTTATAGACCATGGATACCACGTCCACTTTCGAGTCCAGAGTGTTTTTCAATGATGCAAATTTTTCCCGGTCCTCCGCTTCAATAACATCGTCTGCGTCCAGCCAGAGCAGGTAATCCATACTGGCTTTGGCAAAAGCGGCGTTGCGGGCGGCGGCAAAATCATCTATCCATTTGAAATCATAGATATGTTCGGTGAACTTGCCGGCAATGGCTTTGGTATTATCGGTGGAACCGGTATCAACTATAATGACCTCGTCAACCAGATCGGCGATGGATTCCAGGCAACGCCCAATCACCGCTTCTTCGTTTTTGACGATCATACAAAGACTGACCGTAATCACGCGCTCAACTCCAATACCTTTCATAATAATCTAATATATTCCGTTGCGTTGAGATTTGCGCCAATAGTACTCTGTCAACCCTAATTCCGCATTTCCTTGTCGGTTAAATTTCTGCATGGCTACGTTGTCGTCAATCGCAATACGTCAGTATTGCTCAATCCTCCGCCTTGCCCTGCAAAAATTTCCCTCGACAAATAATATACGGACTTAGGATTGACAGAGTACTAGTCTGCGTCGCTTAAAAGTTCAGGTTATTTTTCGTCTTCCGTAACTAATTGCTCCGGCGGGCATAAACTGGTTATTATGCCTGTTGTTTCACCGTAAGACAAGCCGGAGGAGGGCGCCTGCGTGTCAAATGCAAGTAATGTTTTAGTGTCCTTGTGTATGATCGTCAAAGATGAAGAGGGTTGGCTGGGAAGGTGTCTAGACAGCGTGGCCTCCATTGCCGATGAAATCATCGTGGTGGATACCGGTTCCACCGATGGCACCAAAGCGGTCGGTCGTGAACACAAGGCCAAGGTATATGATTTCGAATGGACGGAGAGTTTTTCCGCGGCCAGGAATTTCGGCCTGGAGAAGGCAACGGGGAAGTGGGTCATGTGGCTGGATGCGGACGAAGAATTGGAGTTGGAGGATGCGGGGGTATTCAAAAGGATTTTGGCGGAGAGCAAAAGCGATCTGTGGATGATCCCGCTGATAAATTATTACGGCGGGTTCCCGCCTGATTCGAACCGGGCGTATCTATACGCCGGTGCGCGTCTGTTCAGAAACCATAAGGATTATAGATTTACGGGGCGCATTCACGAACATCTGGATGTGCGGCAAATTCTCGATTATTCTGCTCCGAAGGTCATGCCCGGGGCTAAAATCCATCATTACGGATATATGGATCAACTAGTGGAGAGCAAGAATAAAAACGCACGCAATCTCAGCATGTTGCTGAAGGAAACGGAAAACCCGGAATACGATCCCTGGATCGACTATCACATCGCCAGTGAGTATTATCGCGCCAGGGAATTCCCGCAAGCCTTCGAACGGATAAATATGTCCATTCGGCGTTTTTTGGGGCAGAAGAGCATGCCGCCTTCGTTATTATACAAGCTAAAATACGACATATTGATTACCGCCGGCGACTTCGACGGGGGCTGGCCCGGCATTGAAAAAGCCATAGCCCTTTATCCGGAGTATGTCGATCTTCATTTTTACAAGGGCATCATCCTATATAACCAACAAAAATATGAAGAAGCAATGGCCGCTTTCAGGCACTGTCTTGAATTGGGTGAGACGCGTCTGCAATATTTAACTTTAGCCGGTTGCGGAGGATATCTGGCCTGGTATTTTATTGGCAGATGCCTGGAAGATATGAAAAAATTCGTGGATTCAGGTCAGGCCTACATTCAGGCCATCGGTTTAAATCCTCAATATCAGGAAGCATGGCTGCGATTGCGGGATATTAGTAGCTAAAGCTTTAATTCCCGCCGGCTAAACTTATACAGGGGTACAATGTCGCCATCGCAATACGTCCAGTATTGCGATCGGCGACCCTTTCCCCTGCCTCGCTGTCTCCAGACGAGAATTTATCTCATCGGATAAAATAAACTTTTACATGTAACAGATTATAAA